>CAZZYE010000200.1:0-6302 GCA_964658145.1 uncultured Stigonema sp. | reverse complement strand
GCTAATACCGATTTTGGATTTTAACCGCACCCTCGACGCAGATAAAAGTGAATCGACCCATGCAAGGTTTGAAAGAAAAGTTTGAATTCTGGAAGCGCCGACTAAAAAAGCGTCGTTCTCTATTATTCGTCTTTGGCTACAGCTTGGTGCTATCCATTACTCTGTTTAGTTGTCAAACACCACCAAATACGACTCAGCAGGTAGCCTTACCTAAGAATACTGCACAGCAAGTGGTGCGTATTGTTCGTTCAAAACAACTTACCGCTTTAGCAGTTATAGAAAAGCAAGGCACTTTGGAAAAAAGATTAGCACCCCTAGGTTTTAAAGTACAGTGGCCTGAGTTTCTTGCTGGACCACAACAGCTAGAAGCTATTAATGTAGGGGGACTTGACATCGCACTCACAGCGGAGTCGCCTCCTGTCTTTGCACAAGCAGCAGGTACACAATTAGTATATTTAATTACTACAAAACTCAGTGGGAAAGCAGTCTCTCTGATAGTTCCGACAAACTCTCCCGCTAAAAGTGTTGCGGACTTAAAGGGCAAAAAGGTTGCTTTCCAGAAAGCATCTATTGGTCACTACCTTTTCGTAAAAGCGGTGGAATCAGTGGGGCTGAAACTGAGTGATGTCCAATCAGTTTTTCTCACACCGCCAGACGCAAATGCGGCGTTTAGTCAAGGAAAAGTGGATGGCTGGTTTATTTGGGAGCCTTTCGTCACTCAGGCTGAACAGAAGAAAATAGGTCGTGTTCTTGTAACTGGCGAGAAGTTGAAGGATACTGGCAGCTTTTACTCCACCTCACGCCAGTTTTATCAGGCTCACCCTGACGTGATTAAAGTATTTCTAGAGGAACTGCAAAAAGCAGAAATTTGGTCTAAGGATCATCCTCAAGAAATGGCACAACTGCTTACGCCTGTAACCAAGCTTGATGTACCTACCCTGGAGAAAATGCACGACAAGTACGATTGGGGGCTGCGACCGATTACTGAGGAAATTATTAACAAGCAACAAGAGGTTGCAGACCTATGGTACAACCTAAAACTTATTCCCAAGAAGGTCAATGTGAGAGATGGGTTTTTGACACCTGAACAGTATGCCGAAATTACTCCCAAGGATGTGCTTGCTAAAAAGTAACCAATGCGCTTCGCACGGGAGTGAGAACTTTATCAATTTAGTCAATCAAGAAAGGAGATTATTATGCCTACTTTGACTTTAACAAATTTTAAAATCACTCCCATTGATGCACCTTTAGGAGCCGTGGTGACTGGACTGGATGCAAGCCAACCTGTTGCACCTGAGGTTATTTTGCAACTGAAGCAAGCTCTGCGCGATTACCATATCTTGATTTTCAAAGAGCAAAAACTTTTTGATGTGCAACTATTGGACTTTGCATTTTACTTTGGCTCACTCTATGTACCACCAGATGATATTCCGGTGCTAGCTTCTAAACCTGGAGTAACTCCGGTGGTGATTCCAATTTCCAACGTTGATGGCGGCTACACTGGCTCTGGAGAGATTCCCTTTCATTCCGATCACCAGTGGACTCCCTATCCTTCGAGTGGATCGCTGCTTTATGCTCTGGAAGTCCCAGATCAGGGTGGAGATACCTATTGGTTAAATCTTAATTTGGCATATGAGACGTTAGATGAGTCAATTAAGCGACGGATTGCTGACTTGAAGTTGATTACGTACAACCCGTTTTTGCGAAATCCTGACGCACCAAAAGCTAGGTATCGTTTGGATCAAAGTATTCCCCCGATCAGTCCTGTCTTCCCCCATCCTTTGGTTCGGACTCACCCCGATAGCGGCAAAAAGATTCTCTCCCTGAGTCTATCTACTGAAGTCGAAATTGTCGGCATAGATCCGCAAGCAGGATCAGAATTGATCGAGCAATTGAGACAGCATCTGAATCAACCTCAGTTTTATTATCAACACAAATGGTCTGTGGGTGACATTGTCTACTGGGACAATCAAGCTACCTTACACTACCGTCAAGCATTTGATCCGAATCAGCGAAGAGTGATGAAGCGGGTCAGCCTTGCAGGTAGTCGTCCGTTTTAAGGTAAATACAACAGGAGTTGCTGACATGACTACAATTTCTACATACGACCCAACGTTATTTGAAGGTGCTGCTTGGTATTATGCTCGTTACAGACCTAAATACCCACCAGCTTTGTTTGAGTTGCTAACAGAAAAATTTCAACTCGATGGTCAGGGACGGCTTCTTGACCTTGGTTGTGGTGCTGGGTTGATTACAATTCCTTTGAGTGATCGCTTTGAAGAAGTCATTGGGCTAGATCCCGATCCAGATATGCTTAAATTTGCCTACTGGGAAGCAGAAGCATTAGGAGTAACAAATATCAGTTGGGTGCAACAACGAGCAGAGCTAATTTCTCCCGCAACAGGTAAATTCCGTTTAGTAACAATTGGGCGTGCTTTTCATTGGATGCAGCGGGAACTTGTGCTAGAGCGAATTTATAAGTTGCTCTCTAGTGATGGTGGAATAGCAATCATTAATGCTCCTCAAGACGCTTGGACTAGCCAGCATCCTTGGAAAAAAACAGCGATCGCTGTTGTCAAGCGGTGGTTGGGTGAACAACGTCGGACAGGTCAAGGTGGACAAGGTGTGTGGAAACCTCTAGAAGTTTCCCATGAAGAAATATTGGCTAAATCGCCCTTTCCTCGCATCGATAAATATGAGTTGAAATTTGAGCAATCTTGGACGATTGACACTTACCTTGGCTATCTCTATACAACTGCTTTCTGCCTACCATCTTTTATAGGAGACAATCGCGAAAAATTCGAGACTGATCTCAAAGAATCTCTGCTTGCTGTCGAACCATCTGGGCAGTTTACAGAAGAACTACCCGTCTATGTTATTGCTGCTTGGAAACAATGAATTTTCAGCTTTGGTGGGCATTGCCCACCACAATTCTCTTTTTAACGAACCGCAGAGGCGCAGAGAACACAGAGGAACAAAGGAGATAGGTAATCCAATACGGTTCGGTTAAGAGTTGTTGGTGAGAATTACATAGGTGTAGAGACGCGAAATTTCGCGTCTCTACAGGAGTTATCGGGATGTAGTTTATCTTATCCAAACCGTATTGATAGGTAATCTTGAAGCGGTTCGGGAGTAAAGCGCAACTCCAAATTTTCAACTGTTTTTAACTCAATTATATTCACCGACTTATCATGAATCAAGTATCACTGCCATGATTGCCTCATTTAAGCAGTTGCATGTTACTATTTTTCAGCAACTTTCACTACTTCTATTGCCAGGATTACTAACGCTATCAACATTAACAAGTTGCACGGATCAAACCCCAAAAGCGGAGATAATAGTCACTGGTTTTAAAACAAAAGTTGTCCACATGGGATATCAAAGCTCTGGCGACATTGTTAGGATGAAAGGTGTTTTAGAAAAACGTCTCAAGCCTTTGGGAGTTTCTGTAGATTGGGCGCCATTTCCTGCCGGACCACAATTAATGGAAGCAATGAATGTGGGCAGAGTAGATGTCGGTTCTGTTGGAGAAACACCTCCGATATTTGCCCAAGCTGCTGGTACTTCCTTAGTTTATATTGCTAGTAGAAAACCCAGCACGGGTGAAGGTAGCGGGATTATTGTTACTCAAGATTCTCCAATCCGCAGTGTTGCCGATCTCAAGGGTAAAAAAGTTGTTTTTCAAAAAGGTTCTGCTTCTCATTATTTATTAATCAAAGCTTTGGAAGAAGTTGGTTTAAAATATAGTGATATTAAAGCTATCAGTATGCCACCCTCAGATGCACGCTCAGCATTTATTCAAGGGAAGCTGGATGCTTGGGTGACGTGGGATCCCCATATGGCTTTAGCACAAAAAACTGTTAACGCCCGTGTACTTAGAGATGCAAAAGGAATTGCAACTCAGGGCGGCTTTTATATGGCGTCTCGGAATTTTGCCAGTGAAAATCCGGAATTGGTGCGATTGATTTTAGAGGAGATAGATAACTTAGGGCAATGGGCTGAAGCTAACACGCAAGAAGTTGCAAAAATCCTCGCTCCTGAACTCAAACTTGATTTACCAATTGCAGAGTTATATAGCAAAAGACGAACTTATAGTTTGAAACCAATTAATTCAGAAATTATGGATAATCAACAGAAAATTGCAGATTTGTTTGCACGGCAAAAAGTAATTCCTAAACGCATCAATATTCAAGAAGCAATGCTGACTCCTCAACAATATGCAGCCATCACACCAAAAACTATTAGTCAGAGATAGCGGCAGGAGATAAAATTATGGAAGCCTTTTGGTATTTGCCAACGCAGGGAGACGAGCGTTACTTAGGCACTAAAATCGGCAGACGCGAAGCTAATTATCCCTATATGCGTCAAATCGCCCAAGCTGTTGATCAACTTGGTTACGGAGGAATGTTGCTTGGCACTGGACAAAAACAGGATACCTGGATTGTAGCTGCTTCGCTCATTCCAGTGACGCAACGCTTGCGGTTTCTCGTAGCCTTTCGTCCAGCAATTATGTCACCAACGCTTTCAGCGCGAATGACAGCTACTTTTGACCAAATTTCTAATGGCCGAATTGTTCTCAATGTGGTGACGGGTGGCGACTCAGAGGAACTTGCCAAAGATGGCGTTTTCTTAGATCATGATGAGCGTTATGAACTCACTGATGAGTTTTTGACAATTTGGCGAAGTCTGTTGCAAGGTGAAGAAGTTAACTTCAGTGGTCGTCACCTAAAAGTTAAAGGTGCTAAACTCGAATTCCCTCCTGTACAAAAGCCTTACCCTACCTTATATTTTGGTGGTTCTTCTGATGCAGCCCTGAAAGTAGCCGCTAAACATATAGATGTCTATTTAACTTGGGGAGAACCACCACAACAAGTTGCCCAAAAGATAGCCAAAGTGCGCCAATTAGCAGCAGAACAAGGCAGAACTGTCAGGTTTGGTATCCGGATGCACGTCATTGTCCGCGAAACGACACAACAAGCTTGGGACGCAGCTAATGAACTGATTAAATATCTGGATGACAACACTATTGCGGCTGCACAAAAACGGTTAGCTCTTTCGGAATCCGAGGGACAACGCCGCATGGTACAACTACATCAAGGCAGTCGCGAACAATTAGAAATTAGTCCCAATTTATGGTCAGGAGTTGGCTTAGTGCGTGGAGGTGCTGGTACTTCTTTAGTGGGAGATTCAGACACAGTTGCTTTGCGGATGTTGGAATATGCTGACTTAGGAATTGATACGTTTGTTTTGTCAGGATATCCTCATTTAGAAGAAGCCTATCGAGTCGCTGAATTAGTTTTTCCGCGCTTACCGTTAAAGAATCCTCCTACTTTTGCTGTACCGCAGCACGTTTTAGATCCATTAAGTGAACTTGTTGCCAAATCCGATCTACTCCAACCACAACCTACTGTTTCTTAGAGGTATCTTATGAGAAAAAATAAATTTAAGTTCAATTGGCAAAATCGCCAGGTTCAGAACTTAATTCCTTGGGCGGTACCCGTTTTGATAATTGTCTTTTGGCAGTTGTTTGCTTCTGTAGGCGTGATTCCTACGAGAATTTTGCCTGCTCCTTTAGGTGTGTTAGATGCTGGAATCCGTTTAGCTCAGACTGGAGAATTATGGAGGAATATCGAGATTAGTGCGTATCGGGCAATCACGGGCTTCTTGGTTGGGGGGGGTATTGGGTTTGCCTTGGGCTTACTCAATGGTATTTCTCCTCTTGCGGAAAGATTTTTGGATAGTTCGCTCCAGATGATCCGCAACATTCCTCATTTGGCTTTGATTCCCTTGGTGATTTTATGGTTTGGAATTGGAGACGAAGCTAGGTTATTTCTTGTAGCATTTGGTGTGATGTTTCCCATCTATTTGAATACCTTTCACGGCATTCGCAGTGTCGATCCAGGATTAATTGAGATGGGACTCGTTTACGGCTTAAATACTTGGGGTTTGTTCTGGAACATTATTCTTCCTGGTGCAATGTCCTCAATTCTCGTGGGTGTTCGCTATGCTTTGGGGATTATGTGGCTGACGCTCATTGTTGCAGAGACGATCGCCGCCGACTCTGGTATCGGTTACATGGCAATGAATGCTAGAGAATTTATGCAAACAGATGTGGTGGTGCTAAGCATCTTGCTGTATGCCTTGTTTGGTAAATTAGCAGATGTGATTGCCAGAGCCTTGGAAAATTACTGGTTGCAATGGAATCCTAATTATCAGACCGCTTAGGTATGTATGGTATTTCGCGGCTAATACGGTTCGGTTAACCATGTTCATCCTTGGAAGATCAGAACTAACCCCCCTTA
>CAZZYE010000199.1:0-10349 GCA_964658145.1 uncultured Stigonema sp. | reverse complement strand
TAATAGACTTGAGTTGTTCAAGTACAGTTGATCGAGAGGGATTACCGGACTGTGACATAGCTTTGATAAAAGCCTGAGTTGCATCATAACTAGCAGCAGTTTCCCAGCTAACTCCCCCACCCCATCTATTGCAAGCTTGCTCCGCAAAATTTTTTGAACTAGATTTTTCCGCAGACCAGGGAACCGCCAGAACCAAGCCTTCAAGAGCCTCTTTACCTTCTGTTAAAATATCTGCACCATACAAACTATCTCCTCCCAGCAACTTTAGCTTTTTCGGCAACTTTGCTCGATTTTTTTGTTGTTCGCGAGCAATGTTAATTACGGTAGGAATTAGTCCTATTTTAGGGAAAAAGACAACTGCATCGGCTTCATCTTTTAATACACTGTGTGACACCTCATCGAATGCATCCAGGTTCGGATCTGCCAAATTTTTAGCCCGTACAACTTTTCCACCTTTGTCTGTAAAGGATTTTTCAAACGCTTTCTTTAGGCTCTCACTATAGATATCATCTTGTTGATAGTAAATAACAACTTGCTTGATATCTTGATTGATGGCATATTTGGCTAGCCTTTCACCAGCTTGTTTATCAGAAGGAATTGTTCTAAAAAAAACTTGAAATTCTTTCATACTTAATTCAGTACTGGAGCTAGAGGAAGATATCATTGCTAAACCTGCATTTTTATACTCAGGAAGGGTAGCCTTACTAGTTGTGCTACTAGCGTGTCCAATCACTCCTAGAACATTTGAGTCTTTAATTAATTCTTGGGAAACTATTTGAGCTTGGCTTGGGTCATCATTATCATCAGCAATAACAAAATTCAACAATCGACCTTTTAATCCGCCATGATTGTTAAACTCATATTGTGCTTGTGCGACTCCTCTCAATATTTCTTTAGACATTTCTCTCTGAGCATTTATAGGTGCAACAACTGCCAAACTTAGATATTTACCTTTTTGGTGCGCTAGTGTATTATTGTAAAAAATCTCCGCTTCTGGATCATTGCGGTCAATATTTTTAGCAGTGTTAAATTGCTTAAGTGCTTCTGAGTAATTACCTTTTTCAAAATATTTAATACCCTGTTGCTGAAAGTTATTTGCATTGCCCAAAAAGAAAGTATGCTCTCCTTGGCTAAATAATTTTTGCTCTAAGATATAAGGCAAAAACAATGATTGTATTTTTGCCGTTAATTGCTGTCCTGTTACCCCAAGTACAATCAACAGGATTGCCGCTATTCCGCTGATCATGCGCCAACGAGAATGCTGAGTAGATTGTATTTCTAATTCTTGGCTGATATCTCCAAGACGCACAGAAAATCTGTATTCTAACTGAAATGTTTCTCGCATGGCTTGTGGCAGCCTTTCGCTGATATCTCGCAACTCCTTTTGTAAACGCAGCCTAGGGGTATCAATAGGATCAACCGTTAAAAACAGAATTCTACTCATCCAGAATCACTCCATCAGTTAAATTACTTACTAGAAGTGCGTTATTTTTAACTAATACTCATTCTCATTCATGAATTTTGTTAGTGTGTCAACAGCGCGATTACGGTAATTTAATTAAGGATAATTATTTAATTGTAAAATTTTTATGAAGGGATATAAGTGTACTTCAATTCGACCAAATACCTTTCCGGACACTTAACAAATAATTCCTGCATTTAGCAACACTTAAAATCCCATGACTAAACTGCAAAGAATAGAGATCGCCTCCACCCAGTTCCAACAAGAGCAAATTTTGCTAACCCAAGAGCAACAACATTACCTAGGGCGAGTGTTAAGGTTGGGCGAGGGCGATCGCTTTATTTCTATGAATGGCAAAGGTAAATGCTGGTTGGCGCAGCTAGCAGGAACTCAAGCACAGGTTCTTGGTAGTGCAAACTGA
The DNA here is from genome assembly GCA_964658145.1 of uncultured Stigonema sp. Taxonomy (GTDB): domain Bacteria; phylum Cyanobacteriota; class Cyanobacteriia; order Cyanobacteriales; family Nostocaceae; genus Stigonema. The sequence continues at coordinate 8,466 of CAZZYE010000199.1, read as the reverse complement.
GTTACCCGTATCTATTACACTGATAGTAGCGTTGCCAAAAGGTAACAGATTTGATGAAGACGTGCGTTGTTGTACTGAGTTGCGAGTAGCTGTTATTGCTCCGCTAGTGAGCCGCACCTTACTTAAGAATGTCACTGACTTAAAGCCCTGAACTAAAGTTCCGGCTTTGTAGAGACGCGAAATTTGAGCCAGCGCTGCAGGAGGGTCTCCCTCCGTAGGCGACTGGCGTCGTGTCTCTACACCCGTTGAAACGGTTAGAAACCAACTATGCTTCTGAACTTGAATCGGCGACGAAGAAAGAAGACACCAAACCCTAATGCCCCTAATGAACCAATTACGCTGCTAGGTTCAGAAACTGCGGCAGGGGCGAAAGATACACCGCGCAGGACTTGACCGTAGGTGGGAGCATTGATGACGCTGAACTGCTCAGACGCTGCCTGTGCCGCTGTTGTGTAAGATAGTGTGTCGGTGATGGCAACCAGTTCGTTTGGATCTGCTCCTTGATCGCCGCTGCCGCTGACGGTCGAAGTTACTGCATACAAAGAGACGGTGCCGTCATCATTGACTTTAGCCGTAAGATTGCGAAGACCGTCTGTTGCAGGATTGTAGTTAGTAGGGCTAGTAGGCAAACCGGCAACGGTGTATTGCTGACCGAGATTCAAGCCGTTTTGCAGAACGTAGTCCTGTTGCCAGGTGCCGTTTACCAGACTCCACTTCTCAAGACCGGCGGTAGTGCTGGTTGCTGCGTCAGCAGCAACACCGTCGCCCTCATCGGCAACATACAGCGTGTTTGCGTTGGCGAAAAAGAGACCGAAGGGGTGGTTGATGGTGCTTGCAGTGCCATTCGCGAGATTCGTGGGGAAGCCGGGGAGGATGGTGATTGGTGCATTAGCGGCGTTGGCGAGGCTTGGTAAGCTACCTGCGTCGCCGACCTGATATACAGTATCAATTCCGTTGCCGCCACTACCTTTCGTTACATACAAGGTGTTATTGAAAATAGTCTCGCCTCGGAAATTGTTGTCCTTGGCACTCTTGTCTGCTGGGTAGCCATACTGAGTAATGTTGAATGATCCTACCTGATTCGTGCCAGCAGTTGATGGAGTCGCGTTCTGACCAGGAGTTACAATTTGCACACCCGCTGCGGCTGTGACTGCTGGCGATCCGTTTCCATTACCAGCATTACCCACGGTGTAGTACAAGCCGTTTGAACCTAGTACCGCTGCACGACCATTGTTGCCTGAGTATGCGTTGGTTGTAGTTACCTGGGGGGTGATATAACCATTAGAGTTGATTTGTGCATCATGGTTGATTTGCGCTACTTCCCTGTAGGTGGGAGTCGTTGTCACAGGGTTGCCCGGTTCGATTATTGCCGGCGTGTTAGAGTTTGAAACGTCGAGCTGGTTGATCGGGCTAGCGTAACCCATGAAAGTCAAGCCGCTGCCGTCGGATGTGAGATTCAACGCCAATTCCGATTTTGACGAAAAGCTGGTGGTAATGACGCCAGGATCAATCTTCGCTGTACCGACATCCGTGCCAGATGTAGTAATCTCCTGGAGGAAAATTGGCGAAGTGATGCCAAAGCTGCTATCGGCTGTAGCATTGTTGAAAACGCCTGGATAAGTGCCGTCTGCCACCGCTGTACCGTCGCCCGGAAGTGTCTGACCGACAGTCACACTACTTGCGGTGCCCGAATAAGTACTGCCAGAGACGATCAGATCACCTGGAATAAACGTGAAACTCTGAGCGTAAACAGGGGAAGCGAATCCGGTGGCGATCGCTGCTGTTGCCACGACACCCAGTTGTAAAGCAAAACCTCTTGAGTGTTGGGCTTTAAAAAAACGCTGTAGCAATTTGTTGTTCTCCTTTTTTTGGAAAGATAACTTGGGATAACGGGAATGGATGCTGTTATCAGCATCCAAGAAGATGGTATTGTACTTTGCATCTTCTTTTAAGTAATATTTGGTATATTTTCTGTAAATGGAAACTAGGGGTAAATATAGGGTTCTTGTCATAAGAGGCAAAGTAGTAAAAATTTACCGCTCTAAGCCTGCCAAAGTCATGAAAACTCTACGGAATATTTATATAAATTACGCATTGACAAAAACATTAGCCCATGCATTTAAGCAGTACAAGCACTAGTGAGATTATCCAAAATATATTCACGCACTACTATTGTGAACAGGTTCCTTTGTAATTAATACCAATTGGAAATTATTTTTTCAGATCAGGTATCTTGTACGAAATTTAAAATATTCACATCAGGGATATTTGTCAGTTGAGAGTCGGCTGTAACCAGCGTAGCATTGTATTGAATTGCTGTAGCAACGATAATCAGTAAACCAAAAAGTTTTCCCAAAAGGGCGATTGCCAAAATACGTAAACGTTTTTATACTTTTTGACACACAATTCTCTAACCAGCACACATAGTATAGATAATGATTACTTATGATTAGTTGGTCGAGAAATTGTCTATACTAACCTGTTGGAATATAAATGATCTCAACTACTTGATATTTGCGCTCAATAGCTTGAGATAAAAAGGCTAACATCTGTTTAAGTGTGAAAAGTGTGCGATAAATTAATCGACTCCCTTTCCTTTTACGGCTGATTCTGCGCCAAAGAAGATTTACCCAAATATTAACTAGAAGAAACGATATACCAATAAATAATAATCTCAAGGTCGGATTTTTATTATTGGTTCTAATTCGGCAAATATTTTTGAGCCGATAGCTAGTTTCAATGCCAAATCTTTTTCGATAATCTTGATAAATGTAATCTAAATTTGTTTTTATCTTGTAAACAACATAAACAAAGTATTGACAAAACAATTGCAAGTCTTTCTCACTCAAATCTGAAAAAGCCAGGAATTCAATTTGATTGATTATGGAGATACCAATCCATTCAGCATTTTGTATTTGTTGCGCTAACTTGTTGTTACTTTGAAGCAGTGCAATTATCGCATTGGTATCAAGCAAGTAACGGTTACCATCCGGAGCGTAAATCTCTTTGGATAGCAACGGCATTACCCTGCCAGGTTAACTTTCCAGCCAAGTCAGAAAAATCGTATTTTTTGGGTTCAGGCTGAGGCTGAAGATTTGGGTTGATGACCAAGGCAATTTCAACATTCCCGGCTGGTAGTTCAGTCAGTACATCTAAACGTAAATGCCCGTCCGAGTCGATTTTGCCAGTAAGTGTTAGAACTTTCATTTTATCCCTCTCAATACCTCTAAATAGAGTAATTTTAGCGTTAAATACTTCCTGTCTTTAACAAGACTTAAAATCTCATGGCTCAACTGCAAAGAATAGCGATCGCCTCCACCCAGTTCCAACAAGAGCAAATTTTGCTAACCCTTGAGCAACAACATTACCTAGGACGAGTGTTAAGGTTGCGCGAAGGCGATCGCTTTATTGCAATGGATGGCAAAGGTAAATGGTGGCTGGCGCAGATAGAAGGAACTCTTGCACAGGTTTTAGAACCACTAGAGGTACAAACTGAGTTGCCCGTATCTATTACGCTGATGGTAGCGTTGCCAAAAGGTAACGGATTTGATGAAGTCGTGCGTTGTTGTACTGAGTTGGGAGTAGCTGTTATTGCTCCGGTAGTGAGCGATCGCACCTTACTTAACCCTAGTCCTCAAAAACTCGAACGTTGGCGGCGGATCGCCCAAGAAGCTGCAGAACAGTCAGAGCGATCTTTTGTGCCGACAATTTTAGAACCAGTTGCCTTTCGCAGTGTGTCATCATTTGCAAACAATCAGCAATATATCTGTGTTGCTCGCGGCGACTCTCCCCATTTACAAAATTGTTTGCAGGACAAAGAATTTTTGACAAATGACACAGAACAAAGGACGATTGTAATTGCTACTGGACCTGAGGGAGGATGGACGCCGATGGAGGTAGAGTCCGCCATAAACGCTGGATTTCAACCAGTTTCTCTTGGTCGCCGCATCCTAAGAGCAGTAACAGCCCCCATTGTTGCCTTATCAATTGTGGCAGCTCAATTAGAATCAACAAGTAGGGTGCGTTAGTGAGAGTACGGCACCTAAACCCATAAAGGTTATAGTTTTTACAAATTATCTAATCAGCAAGCGTATTGATTTCTAAAAGCTCTGATAGACCAATCTCGTGTTCGGTGAGCATACCACTTGTGGGCGATCGCAGCGAATGGAATGCGCTATCAACGCCGGATTTGAACCAGTTTCCCTAGGTGGTAGCATCTTGAGAGCAGTGACAGCCCTTATTGTCGCCTTGTCTATTGTGGCAGATGAATTAGAATCAGTGGATGTAGGGTGCGTTAGTGTAACGTAACGCACCTAGATTCATACATTTTTCTTAAAAAATGGTGCGTTACGGTAAAGCTATAGCGCACCCTACAACTCCTAACTCCTGACTTGTAAACATGCTTGAGCAAATTGCCACTGCTTTTGAGCGCAAAGACTATCAAACTGCTACCAAATTACTCAAACATCTGCTAAAAGAATCGCCGGAAAATCCTTGGGTGCAATTTTATCTAGGACGGCTGCATGAAGTATCTAGAAAGCACCAAGAAGCAGAAAAAGTTTACCGACAACTACTGTGCAGTACAACTAATGCCAAAATATTAAGTCAAGCACGTCAGGGTTTACAACGGCTGCAAGAGATTGAGCAAGAAGAACGAAAACAAGCCATTGTTCAAGCGACAATGGCTGATGCTAGTAATGCCATAGGCGTATTAGTCTTAGAACCCATCAGCAATGAACTGAAAACTCAAGCAGCCCAAAAATTCGCCCAGATTATGCAGGTAGATATTTATAGCGCAAGGTTGATACTACCAAGTCGTAGCTGGCGCTTGTACCGCAGTGGGGCAGTTGGGGAACTAAAATTTTACGGTGAACAGCTACGGAACGCTGGCATTCCCTGCTTTTGGGTAGCATTAGCTGAAATTCAGAAAATTCAAGTTTTTCAAGCCAACTATTTTCTAGAATCTACACCAAAAGCCACTGTAGTTTGCCGTAATCAAGAAAATCAACTTGGTTCCCTGAGTTTTGATTGGTCAGAAGTGAAAGGGCGCGTACTAGGATTGTTGCCGATTTTTGAAGAAGTTATAGACCGGGATGTACGGGGTAAATTGGAACGTAAAACCCAAACTCAAGACTACTTCCAATTTTATGATTTACACCTACCTAATAGAGGTTGTATTCTCAGATTTTATGACAATGGCTACGAATTTCAGCAAGGGTTAGAAATGGCTAACCACGCCAGCCAAAATACTATCAGCATCAATTGGAACAGCTTACTTCGTTGGATTGACAAACAATTGCCCCAAACCAAGGTTATGTCAGACTTTACAATTTTTGCACAGACAGTGTTGGATCAAACAGAAATGCTGGAGCAAATCCAGTCTCACATTCACATATTGCGTCGGAAACAGACCAATTGGGATCCAGCGTTTCATTTATATAGTGGGCTGGTTTTTCGGAAAAATATAAGCTGAAAAGAGCGCTATTAATTGCACTGGTTTGTTCGTAGTTGCACAGTAAGCTCCCTCTTAGAGGAGGGGAGTTTTGCTCCCACTTCCCTTGTTGGCAAGTGGGGTGGACATTCCTGACAGGTTACAGTTGAATGTCTAGCCTGCTGGTGCTAAGGGAGTGTCCAGAAAGAATTTGCCTGGTTCTAGCCCCAAGAACGTCTGTTTTCCCAGCGGTTATTGAGCAGTTACTGCGCCGACACTTTTCGCTGTGCGCGATACTCCACTGCACGATCCCTGTCCGCCTCGGACAGGCCGCGCCGCACGGCATCGGCGTCGAGGTCCGTGCAATAGACCGGAGTCCCGGGTTGTTGCCGCCAGGACTCATCCAGCCCGCCGGCGTCGATGCCATCGAATCCGAGTTCATCCACTAGCCGCAGCACGACGGCCTTGGATGCGGCGTTGTCACCAGCGACGGGTAGGGCGATCCGCCCTGCGGTGCCTGCGGGTCGGCCGAACTCCAGAAGCTGTTTCGGATAGATGTTGTTGAACGCTTTGACTACGGGCCGACACAAGTGCTGCTCAACCCATCCGCTGTCCGTCATGCCAGCCTCGATCCCGTCGATGCGACCGTCGCGGTGCGGGTAGTAGTTGCCGGTGTCCACTACGACTACGTCGTGGGCAGTTTCTCCAAACAAATGGGGCGGCAGGTTTTGGATATTTTTCTGGGGAATCGTCACGATGACCACATCCCCTATTTGAACCGCCTCGCTGACCGAGACTGCAGTCGCGCCGGTTTCGGCGGCCAGGTCAGCGAGCGTCTCGGGACCTCGTGAGTTAGCCACGGACACCTCGTGACCGAGGGCGGTGAACCGACGCGTGAGAGCGCCCCCGATGTTTCCTGCGCCGATGATGCTGATCTTCATGTTTGCCTTTCCTCTGTTTGACAATTCCAAGGTAGCTGCAATGAAGAGGTTGTTTCTTCCCCATTCTTAGCAGAATGGCCGCAATCTTGACAAAAGCTTTTGTCTGGAACTGGGAGGAGAGAAAGAGAAAGTTCTGTTTATTGAAGCTTACGGAAGATGCCTGGTGTCATAAAAGTGTGCTTGCGGAAGAAGGCGCTGAAGTGGTTTTGCCCGGAGTAGCCTACATCGAGAGCGATTTGGGCGATTGGTTGATCCGTTTGAAGCAACAGGTACTTGGCACGCTCTAGGCGGAGGTGGGCAAGGTATTGATGCGGTGTCAAACCGGTTGACTGTTTAAATGCCCTCGCCAGATGGTACGGATTCAACTGCACAAGCTCTGCCAACTGCCGGAGCGTAACCTGCTCTCCAAGATGACTCTGAAAGTAATCGGTAATCTGGCGAAGCCTTCTGCGTGTCAGTCCACCCTGGTAAAGCTGTTTGACTGTAGTATGCACGGCATAATGTGTCGCCAAGTGGGCGATCAGAGCGCGGCTTACAAACTCGGCATAGAGCGGACCGGACGGATTCCCAGCCTGAAGTTCACTTTTAAGAGCCAAGCCCAGATGGAACACTTGTTCGTCCTTGATCCCTTTTTGAATGACGAAATCTGCCTGTGGTTTAACAAAGTAGTCCGACAAGACCTCCGTAACCAATGACGGAGCCAGAGTGATATGGAGCACCTCTCGATACTGCTGCCAACCAACTCCAAGCCTCACACCACGCGGCGTGAAACAGAGACTGCCGGGAGACATAAATGCCTGATACAACTGATCACCCTGTCGGAACTCAACCGGCAACGCTCTGCTCAACTGTAATGTCAAACGAAAGTCGGGTGTTTCGTACTCCGGAAGGTGGCAAGCGGCTAGGTGATACTCTTCGAGCAGAATACCTTCCCAACCAACAAGCGCGCTGGAGAGGAAAGGTCTAGCGCCAACTGTATCGTTTAGAATTTCGGCGATCTTATGCATGATGGATGTTGCTTTAACCTGTCACGGATGGGGGTTGGGGGGTTAGGTTTTTGATTACTGAATCGATGCCCTTGGCGTGAGAATCAAAAAATACCCCCAATCCCCCGATGAATTGAGGGGTTGAGGGAGCTCAAGTCTTATCCAAATAGTATTAGGCATCGAGAATCTTTTGTAGGGTGCGCTCTTACGACGAGAGTACGGCATCTGCCGTACTCTCATATAACACACCCTACGGCATGGATAATTTATTTTTTGATTCCCTTAGCCAGGAGTTTTCACCTGACGTGCCATGTCTAGAAAAGAACTCATGTTCGCACCTGGACGCCGACGACCATTGGAATTGGTAGGTACGAGATATTTGGGTGCAAAGGTGGTTTCTTTTGGCTGCTCTGGGGTTACACTTGCTGCTGAAGCTTTTGACTTTTTGGCAGGTTGAGCCTTAACACCTTTAGCAGTCTGCACTAGCTCAATTTCAGCTGGTTTTGCTTTGGCAGTAGCAGCAGCGCTTTTTTTGCCGTTAGATGCGGCAGGGGCAGTTTCTGTAACTGTTTGCGCTGCTTTCTGAGTATTCGATACTGTTGATTCTGCCGCTTTTTTAGTGTTCGATACTGTTGATTCTGCCGCTTTTTTAGCGTTCGATGCGGCTGATTTAGCTTCATCTAAGGCGGCTTCGGCGTCTTCTTTCAATTCTAGATAGTAGCCGCTTTTTTTACCACCGAAAAGCCCAGTAAAGAAATTCAGAATTCCGGAGATTAAGTTTTTCATAAAACCGATCATTACAACTGCTCCTGCCTTTTATATCTGGTATATAACCGCAATCCTGAGAAAAATTACGGGGTATTGTTACATCTTATCAAGATATACTTGACTTATCTCTCTAATTGTGTCAACTAGTTTAGGTGACATTCTTCATCGCTTGTGTTTTATCAACTTTGTTATGACGGTACAAGGCAAATGCTCTAATTTGTTTCTCGCAAGCACTTGTAACCTATATATAGTCAGACTTAATTATTAAATTTTACTGTCACTTAGGGCAAGATTTTGAGAGTAGGCTTCACATAACTTAACTATAGTCATCCTAAATCAT
>CAZZYE010000198.1:0-10356 GCA_964658145.1 uncultured Stigonema sp. | reverse complement strand
TGCGCTCGGCGCCGCTACGCCGCGCCATCGCTTGTGCCAGTTGCGTAAGTCCTGTTGGTATGCCTGTGCAAAGTCATAAAAAAGCCCGGTGCATGAAAGCGTCCGGGCTTGTGGTTATTCTATTGTGTGTTCAAGCAGCACCGTAAATCCCTAAGGGAGATTAGTGGCTCAATTAAGCAGCAGCAGAGTCTAAATTAACTTTGACGACTTTGTTTTTTTCTTGCTCAAACTTGGGTAATGTCAAATTCAGAATGCCGTCTTTGTATTCTGCTGTAACGTTGGTATTTTGAATGCGAGTATTTAGAGGAATTACGCGCTGGAATTTACCATAGTGGAATTCGGTTACAGTCCGACCATTGTCTTCAGTCTTGTTTTTGGTGGAGCGATCACCACTAATAGCAACAGCATTCTCTGTTACTTGCACATCCAAATCTTTAGCATCTATGCCTGGAAGTTCCACCTTGAGATGAATGGTATCTTCAGTTTCATTGATTTCAGCGGCAGGAACTCTGACAAAGCCTCTTTTAGACGATGCAGATGGTACTCTTGTATCGTCAAACAAGTGGTTAAGTTGACGTTGAAAAGCGTTGATTTCTTGCCAGGGATTGTAACGAACTAACATAATTTGTTTTTCCGCGTATAAGTTTGAGTGATTTAGGATTTAAATCCTTGCTTTAATCTCATCTTATTAATAAGTAATTACGACGTGAATTCGGTTTTTATCACTTAATTAATGATAATTACCGACCCTGAATGTATGTACATTTAGAGGTGTGGAAAATTGGAATATAGTGGTACGGTAAACCCAATAAATTCTGGCTTGCTGATTTCTAAATATAAAACAACACTGTTGAAAAACAGTGTAGCAGGGTTTGTGTATAATTATTTTTTAGTCAATTAAAGCTACAACAGCAAATGCATCGCGGATCGCGGATTACGTTCCAATATTTTCGCGATTTCAGTAGTCAGATGCTTTAAAGTGGCGTCGGCGTAGCAGGGAACCAGCCCCAGTTACACCTATGCCGATCAGTACAGTTGTGTTGTTTGACTCTGGAATCTGGGTTGTCAGTACAGAAATAGTGCCACTCACTTTCACAGAGCCAGTACTTGGACTTGTTGGATCTACCAAAAGATTGCTGAGTTGATAAACTTCAGAACCAGTGAGTGTGCCAGTAGCACCTTGAAATAGACCTTCACCTCCAGTTATGTTGGCAGTATTAGAGCCAGTGCTGCTTAGAGTCGCAAGATTAATGGTTCCAGTGCCATTATCAACGCCATAAAATAGTTTATTATCGCCGCCACCAAATAACGTTACCCCACCAAGTGGTAAACCTTGCAAGCCAAATGTTGCTGGATTAGTACTAAAGCGGTAGGAACCATTGGTTAAGTCAGTTTGGACGTAGAGTAAACCCGAGGCTTTGGTCAAACCAAAAGATGTATCATTACTTTCCCCTGAGATAGTTATTGCTGTTATGTCTTCAGTAATGGAGCTACTAAGCGCAGACAATGCGTCATAGGTGGTGTCAAATGTGTAAGTCGTTTGTGCTACTGCTTTTCCTAAAGTTGAACCAAAACCTAGTAAAGTGAAGGCTACTGGAACAAGCCATGCGGTGTACGAACGGAGCATTATTAACCTTGTTTTTTTAATGGAAAATATTGAATCCCAAGAATACAGTACAGCAATATTGACGTTTTAGATCTGCCCTTCCACCGCTGGTTACTCTGGCACGTTTCCCCAATGCAAAGTACCAGATCAGGCGCAGAGTCAATAACGAAGTACAGACAACTGTTGCCGATGAGGGGTGCAAAGGAGCGATTTTAGCAAGTTACAGCCAATTTCATCTATTTGAACCACAGAAGCTTGGTAGGGGCACAACATTGTTGTGCCCCTACAATATGGTCTATTTACCGTAATTGCTGTAAGCCAGACAAAGTGCGATCGTTCAGCCATTGCCATAATCACAGCATCATCCTTAAGTTTTTTGTAGTTATTTCGCTTGGTAGAGAGAGTATTAAAGTTGTGGCTGTTATTCTGTATTTACGAAACAAGAAGACATTGAAGGAAACAAAACAATGAATATTGTTGCTTGGGTAGTTTTAGGTTTGATTGCAGGTGCGATTGCAAAAGCTATTTACCCTGGTCATCAAGGTGGTGGAATTTTGGCGACAATTGTGTTGGGAATAGTTGGCGCATTTGTAGGTGGTAGTCTAGGCATGTTCTTTAGCACTGGCAGTTTAGCACTAGCGGCTCCCACTTTCAGTATTCCCGGGATTGCCGTCGCAGTTTTAGGTGCAATTGTTGCCATCTTCTTGTGGAACCTAATGACTCGCAGCAGAGCTGTATAAAAAATTTAATCGCGGTTAATAATAGTAAATTGTAGGGACATAACTTAAGCTTTTATTATCCCTCAATTTATTCAAAACAGTAGCGCTACCTTAACTACAGGTAGCGCTATTTTTAGCGTTTTTCTTAAAGAAAAGAATATGGCGATGCCATACCACTAGAAAATTACCTATCTTGTAAGTAAGTGGACATAATTAACTTGAATATCTCACCCCTGTAAAAGTTATTGTTTAGCTCGCTATGGCTGCTGTAGGTGTCTCGCAACTGGGACGAGCCACAAGTCCCGGATACGGCTCACTGGCAAATTCTCGGTCTGGGTCGCTTAATAAATAGCGATCGCAGATGCCAAATAGTTCAGTTTCAGTCCGGGATTGGCGCATCTCCTTTAAGAAAGCGCCGCCGGAATCTACACTCTGACCGATGAAGTTGAGATACATTTTCATGTGGTTAACACGCGCACGCTCCGGTATAGTCGGCGCTGTGGTCATTCGGCGCAGTTTGTCAATGTAGTCGCGAACAAGAGCCAGAGTAACAATAGAAACAGGTTGACCACTCAGGTATTGGCGGATTTGCTGAAAAATCCAGGGGTTTCGGATCGCAGCGCGACCGATCATCACCCCTGCTGCTCCGGTACTGGACAGGACGGCGGCGGCGGTAGTAGCCGATGTCACGTTACCGTTTGCTAACACCGGGCAATTCACCCGTTGTACGGCGTGTGCAATCAGATCGTAATGCACGGCGCTATGATACATCTCCTTAACAGTACGACCGTGCAAGCTCAGCAAATTGATCTCGTACAGGTTAATATAGTCGAGGATACGATCGAAGGAATCGGTATTTTCAAAGCCAATTCGCATTTTGACTGTCAACAGACCATCAACGGCAGATCGCAACTCGCCAAGAATTCGGTTTACCTTTTCAGGATCGCGTAACAGCCCACCACCAACGTTTTTGCGATAAATTCTTGGGGCAGGGCATCCCATGTTGAGGTCGATGCCCGCTATTGGGTAGCGGCTCAACTGTTGGGCAATGCGTACTAGGTCGGGAATGCTCTCACCGATGAGCTGAGCAAAGATCGGGCGATCGGTGGAGTTCTCTGTAATCGAGCGCAGGATGTTTTGATTCAGACCCGAATTGGGGTAGACGCGAAAATACTCAGTAAAGAAGTAATCGGGACTGCCATAGTTGGCGATCGCGCTCATGAATCGCAGATCCGTTACATCCTGCATGGGAGCAAGAGCAGTCAAGTCAAGTCCCGGATACAGAGGCGGAGGAAGGCGATGGGATTTTGGCATTTGCACGGTCTACCTTATCTCTGCTTATAAAAAAAAAGGGAACTCTTAACAGGGAACAGGGAACAGAGAATGAAAAAAATGCGCGTTGTGGGTATAAAGCCCACTTTTAAAAAAGATGTTTTTCGTTCTGGCGCAAGCGCTTTGAAATTCGGCGTCCTTGTTTCAATCCCACGGATGGGCGCCGTGGGATACACTGTTCCCCGTTCCCTGTTAAGAGTTCCCTCTGAATACAATTATTGTTACATTAATATCATTTTAGATTTGATATGATATAGACTCTTACTTTGCCTAAAACTAAAGTGACAGTAGTATGATCTGCTGCCTCAATCCTGATTGCCCGAATCCTCTAAATCCAGATGGAACAAATTTCTGCTTAAGTTGTGGGACAGGGTTGACGCCACTACTACGAAGTCGCTACCGCATTATCGAACCATTAGGAGGCGGCGGATTTGGTCGTACCTACTTGGCAGAGGATGTAGACAAGCTGGATGAACGATGCGTTGTTAAACAGCTGGCACCACAGGTTCAAGGTAGCTGGTCAATCAAAAAGGCGACTGAGTTATTTCAGCAAGAAGCAAAACGTTTACAACAGCTTGGGGAACATCCCCAGATTCCCACATTATATGCCTACTTTCAGGAAGAAAACTATTTGTATTTGGTGCAGCAGTTTATCCTTGGGCAAAATCTGTTGCAGGAATTGCGAGATATGGGGGTGTTTAATGAAGCAAAGATTCGAGAACTCTTAAGTGATTTATTACCTGTCCTGCAAGCGATACATCAGGAGCAGGTTATTCACCGAGACATTAAACCAGAAAATATCATTCGCCGTCAAAGTGATGGCAAGTTAGTGTTAATTGATTTTGGGGTAGCGAAGCTAGCGACAGCAACAGCTCTAGCTCTTCCAGGAACAACGATCGGCACCTTCGGGTATGCGCCGCTTGAGCAACTCCAAGAAGGCAAAGCTTATCCAGCCAGCGATCTCTACAGTTTAGGAGCAACTTGCTTTTATCTGCTGACGCAGACTCCCCCCAGCGAAATGTGGCTCAGACAGGGCTATAGCTGGATTTCTGGCTGGCGGCAATATTTGAGGCAACCGATAAGTCAGGAATTAGGGCATATTTTTGATCGGTTGCTGCAAGAAAACCACGACTCGCGTTATCAGTCAGCTTCATTGGTGTTACAAGACTTGAATAAGTCTACCATACCAGTCACATTAGTAACGCCGCCTCAACAAACTCAACTTGTACCGACATTCCCCTCCTGGGAATTATTGCCTTGGGCAGTACTTGCAGGATCGGGCAGTTCTTTGCTTGCGATCGCCCTTGTCAGTTTTTTAGGAACAGTTTGGATTAGCACTGGATTATGGCTGCTAATTTTAGCTCTTTTAATCTTTGCCCCATCTCGCCCCATTCTGGAAAAGACTTATTTATTTAATATTGCCGTCATTACGACTTTGGGAACTTTCTTGGTATCCCGCAATTTGCAAATTGGTAATCCCCTACAAGCTGGATTTAAAGGACTGCTTGTTGTCGTACTGCTAGTTATTCTTGCTGGCTTATTGGCTTTTACTATAATGGGTTTATCCTATCTATTTAATAGATTAATATCTCATATTTTTTAATTATTTTATTCAGAGGGAACAGGGAACTCTTAACAGTGCATCCCACGGATGTGCGCCGTGGGATTGAAACAAGGACACTGTTTTTAAGAGCGCTTACGCCAGAACGAAAAACATCTTTTTTTACAAGTGCGGCTCTAAACCCACCTATGTAGTTTTTTTCTTTTCCTGTTCCCTGTTAAGAGTTCCCTGTTCCCTTTTTTATGTAAGTGGTTTCTGCTGCTGCATCTTACCCCATCACTCGATCTTCTGAGTACCATATACAGAGACGTTTATCACCTCAAACCATGTCTTCTGAAAAACACTTGACCTACCCATCCAGCAGCAAGAGCGATCAAGTTGACAACTACCATGGCACTCAAGTTGCCGATCCTTATCGTTGGTTAGAAGACCCAGACTCGGAGGAAAGCAAGGCTTGGGTTGAGGCGGAAAATAAAGTTACTTTTGGCTATCTTCAGGAAATTCCTGCAAGGGAAGAAATCAAGCAGCGTCTTACCAAGCTGTGGGACTACGAAAAATATAGTATTCCTTTTAAAGAGGGCGATCGCTACTTCTACTTCAAAAACGACGGACTGCAAAACCAAAGCGTTCTCTACACCCTCAAAACCCTCGATGCAGAACCACTCGTCTTACTCGACCCTAACAAACTCTCAGAAGATGGCACTGTTGCCCTTTCTGGACTATCCATTAGTGAAGACGGTAAGCTTTTAGCTTATGGTCTATCCACTTCTGGTTCTGACTGGCAAGAGTGGAAAGTACGGGATGTAGAAACTGGTAAAGATTTAGAAGACCACCTGAAGTGGATTAAGTTCTCTGGCGCATCGTGGACCCATGACCATAAAGGGTTTTTCTACAGTCGCTATGATGAGCCAAATGAAAAAACTAAATTAGAAGATGCCAACTATTACCAAAAGCTTTTCTACCACCAACTTGGTACACCCCAATCAAAAGACATATTAATTTACCAACGCCCAGATCATAAAGAATGGGGATTTGCTGGTGGTGTTACAGAAGATGGACGCTACCTGATCATTTCAGTTTGGTTGGGAACAGACCCCAGAAATCTGGTTTTCTACAAAGATTTAACTCATCCCCATGCAGAAGTAGTAGAACTCATTAACGAATTTCATGCCGATTACAGCTTTATCGACCATGATGATAGCGTTTTCTATTTCCGCACTGATTTAGATGCGTCACGAGGACGAGTCATTGCCATTGATACTAAAAACCCAGCGCCGGAAAATTGGCAAGAAATCATCCCCCAATCGGCAGAAACTTTGGAAAGCGTCGGTATAATTAATAACCAGTTTGTTGTTGATTATCTCAAAGATGCTCGCAGCCAAATTAAAATTTTTGACCTTAAAGGCACGTTTGTGCGTGAGGTAGAATTACCTGGAATTGGTTCTGCAGGTGGCTTTAATGGTAAGCGACATGACACGGAAACTTTTTATATTTTCACCAGCTTTACCATACCAGGAACTATCTATCGCTACAACATGGTCAGCGGAAAAAGTGAACTTTTCCGTCAACCAAAGGTAGATTTTAACCCTAATGATTACGAGACGAAACAAGTTTTCTACCACAGCAAAGATGGCACAAAAGTGCCAATGTTTATTACCCATAAAAAGGGAATCAAATTAGATGGAAATAACCCCACATATCTGTATGCCTATGGTGGTTTTAATATCTCAATAACCCCAAGCTTTTCTGTTAGTAGCGTGATTTGGATGGAGATGGGTGGGATTTATGCTATTCCCAACTTACGTGGCGGTGGTGAGTACGGAGAAGAATGGCACCAAGCGGGAATGAAGCTGAAAAAGCAGAATGTTTTCGATGACTTTATCGCCGCTGCTGACTGGTTGATTGCTAATGGTTACACAAAGTCGGCTTCGTTGGCGATCGGTGGTGGAAGTAATGGAGGGTTGTTGGTGGGTGCTTGCATGACTCAGCGTCCCGATCTGTTTGGTGCAGCTTTGCCAGATGTAGGTGTAATGGATATGTTGCGCTTCTACAAATTTACCATCGGCTGGGCTTGGACTGCGGAATATGGTTCGCCAGAAAACCCAGAGGAGTTCAAGGCGCTTTATGCCTATTCACCACTACATAACCTCAAACCTGGTACAGCCTACCCAGCAACGATGATTACTACAGCCGATCATGACGATCGCGTTGTTCCGGCACACAGTTTCAAATTTGCTGCGGCTTTGCAAGCAGCACACACAGGTGAAAAGCCAGTGTTAATTAGAATTGAGACAAAGGCAGGACACGGTGCAGGCAAACCCACAGCTAAGATTATCGAGGAAGCAGCAGACAAATGGGCTTTTTTGGTACGTAATTTAGGTGTTGCAGTTAACAATTAGCATTCCGTAGGGTGGGCATTGCCCACCACAGACTATGAAGAACACACAGGCTTGTGAACCCCAAGATAATGTAGATAACATGGCTGAAAGCCGAGAGCAAGCCGAAGTGCATATCGGTCCTCAAGGGCAAGTGGTGATTCCGGCTGAAATTCGTCGCTTATTAGGCTTAGAACCAGGCACAACCCTGATTGCTCGTATTGAAGATGGGCGGCTAGTGCTGGAGAAACCAGAGAACATTTTGGCTCGGCTGCGATCGCGCTTTGCTCAGATTCCCCCTTCTGTAAGCTTAGCGAATGAACTGATTACTGAGCGTCGGGAAGCTGCGGCGCGGGAAGCCGTAGTGTAAGAGCCAAGCAAAATTTGATGGTAAAGGTCATAAATACTGGTATTGATTGGCGTTGCAGTTAATAGCAAAACTTGCTTATTTCGCTTACCACTACCAATGAGTTTTTGTAAATTTCGGTATCGATTTGTTGCACTATTGCGAAAGTTATGAGACTCATCTACGACGATGATGTCATGCTTGTTATAGCGGCGAGTGTTGAAGGTTTTGCGGCTAATTTCCTCCTGGGAAACCACGTCAGCTTTAATTCCGAACTCATCCAGTTTTTTCCGCCACACTAAATCCCTTAACTGGGCTGGGCATATCACCAGCGCACGAGGCACATAACTGGGGCGTCTGTCCTTGATAAGATAGTGATCAATTACACGCAAACCTATGTAAGTCTTACCCAAACCTACGGCATCTGCCACTATACAACCCCGGTGACGCTCCAGTAACCTGACAGCACGTTCAAACCCTTCCTGCTGGAAACTAGCCAGTTCTAGGCTTGTGCGAATACTCGTATCTGGTAAGGTGTCTTCTTTGAAAAGTTCGTAAAGTGCCTTCAACAATACTTGATAGGGCGTGTAAGCTTTGCTGCCAAATTTAGAGGCATTGAGAGCATCAATTAGTTTGGCTTTGTAGTATAAGTCAACACTTTTATCATTCCAGAATTTTTCAAACCAATTTTGCCGAAGGTCTTGGGCGATGACTGGCGTTTTATTTAATACGTTTAATTCTGTGTTACCACTTAATCCAGCCGGAGTGAAGTTGCTAGAGCCAATGATGCTGTAGTTATCAAAAATGTAGGCTTTGGCGTGGAGAAACTGCATACCTTCACCAACTGCTCCATATAGTCTGACGTGGATGCGATCCTGTTGTAGGTATGCAATTAAACGGTCAATCTGGTGTTTGTATTTCAGCTTATATTTTTCTGTTTCTAGCTGAAGACGAATGTCGCGGTGGAAGTATTGAGTTAAGTCGATGCGATCGCCTTCTGCAGGTCGAATCGTGGGGTCACGACCAATTAGCAAACGTAAGTTAGTTAGGGTATTGAAAGCTTGCTCTAACCTTACCCATGCCTCTATTCGGAAAAATCCAGTAGCAATGTCTAGGTTTGTTTGGCTCTCATCTAAAATGAGCGATCGCAAAACATCTTCCAGTTTATGTTGATTATTGTCGATGTAATCTGGAAGATCCATATAACAAACCTTTTACCGCTAAAGAATAACTATAAATATTGTTGTTGATTGTTGTTGGGTGGGTATTTATTGCCCACCAAGATAGCTGCCCCCCTTCTCCTAGAAGTAAGGGATAGGAGGTTAAGTCTCACTTTCCAATAGCTTCGAGGATACGACCAACTACTGGCTCAACACGCCAATAGTTTTTACCATCCTTCTTGCCGACGGGGTAGGCAAGGCTTAATAGATCAGCCCATCTCAGAACTGCTGTAACAACATCTGGCTGAATGTCGTCTACTAAAGCTACTAGTAAATTCCAAATCTCGTCAATGTCTCTGTCATAACCAATTGCTTCTGCTTTGAGGTCGAGCCAGAGTGCTACTTTTCCCTCCCTTGGTGCGTGAAAAGTACGCTCGACGGAACGCAGCAAAACCGTTTTACCTAACTGTCGTCCCCCGTAAATAAAACAAGAACCCGTAGGAGCAATAATTGAGTCTCGCTCTCGTTCACGCCCATAAAACATTTCTAAGGGAACAAACCCTGAAGTAGTTGTATATGGTTCTAGGAAAGTGAAGGGCAAGCTACATTCAAATAATATTGGTAGACGTGCGTTCCTTTCTCCACAAAGATACAACATGAGAGCATCGTCGATAACGATGAACGTGCGGCGGCGCTCCCGACACAATCGGGCGAGATCTCGGCGTCTTTTTTCCGTCATCCGTCCAAAATGAAACACGAGTACCGGAGAACCATGAGATGTATCGCCGATAGCATTGAGAATATCTTCTTCTGGAGGTCTATCCCATAAGCAGAGAATGCGGTAGCGCCCTTGAGCCTGTGAACCAAAGGCGGGTACCGGACAACGCTTTTTGTCCTGAATTGGCTCGGTGGTAACGTCAATCCAGGTATTATTACCAACTTTTTTAATAGTTATATTTGCCGTGTTAAAACCAAGGCTACTCAAAAGTTGACTAGCATCTTTATCAGTGATTCCTTGCTTCCTTCCCTTGACCGCAAACCAAGTATCGAGCATTTGAGCTGCTTGTTTTGCCTGAGCGCCCGGTACCTGTCGCATCTGGAGTGGTCCAATGCTGCTACGCTGGGAAATATTATTTATTAGCTCGCGTCGCTTGATTGAATTTCGGTCACGGTCAATAGGCTCAAGTACGTCTTCTATAGAAGTGTAATTATCTTTAAAGAAGTCTTTAAAGGCATCTCTTCTATTTTCTGGTTCGG
>CAZZYE010000197.1:0-10374 GCA_964658145.1 uncultured Stigonema sp. | reverse complement strand
CCGGAAAGATCAATTCCTTCTACGACCTCGGCGGCGGTGGAATGTCGTCCGAATGGTGTTGTAATCAGTGCCATTGTGTATTCCTTTACAGAGGTCGAGTGTTCTGTTTGCCTAACATCGACCGATAAACGCTCAACAGGTATGATAATCTGAGATTGATCAAAGACGATCGCCCGTTTCTAAATAGATGAATACGCCGGATTTTGGACGTTAGATTTGCTGAGAACCGTTCGTGCTGTGCGACCTGCTTTAATTAAATCCGCTGCCTTCTCACCAATCATGATGGTCGGTGCGTTCGTATTTCCCGTGGTGATTGTTGGCATGATGGAGGCATCAACAACTCGCAATCCTTCAACCCCATGTACCCGCAACTCAGGATCGACCACTGCCATTGGGTCAATGCCCATTTTGCAAGTGCCAACGGGATGCCACACTGTGCTGCAATTGTTGCGGATATAAGCTTCAAGGGCTTCATCACTCTGAACCTCAGCACCCGGAGCAATTTCTGCACCACGAAACTCATCAAAGAAGTTGCTATGAAACAATTGCCGCATTAATTTAATTCCCTCAACCAGCTTCTTCACATCGGTTTCATTTTGCAGATAGTTCATCCGCAACATCGGTGTGTCTTTAGGATCAGGCGTTCGCAAACCGACACTGCCAATATTTTGCAGATGGGTCAAAGCGACTGCACCCGTAAATCCAAATGCCGCTGGAGCATAGCCAGGGGGTAAGAGCTGAATGGAACCGAATAGAAACTGTAAATCGGGTGCAACCGCTGAATTCCACTTGCTATGCAAAAATAATCCAGCTTCCCCGATACTACTGGTGCTGGCAAAGTGTAAATCCTGAGTTGCTTGGTATACCACAGGAGAGAAAATGTGGTCTTGCATCGTTGAAGTTCAGGGTTGATGGCGCGATCGCTTTGAGTCACGAGAAACCAGGAAGGAATCGTTTTCCAGGCGATTTCATTCACTGATTGCTCAAAGGCTGCGCTGGCGATCGGCTTTTGGGTTGCTGCCATCACTCGCGCCTCAGCCTTCGATACGTCCTGGGCAAAAAATTCGTGAAACTTCCCGCGATCAATATAGAGAAAGTTTGCAGCATCAGACACGATCGCCGTACTAATCGGAGGTGCTGCGTACCTTTTATTCAAATCACTCGTCTTTTCACCGACATCTGGTGCGAAAGCATTAACATAAACCAGAGCTTTCACCTGTGGATTGCTAGCCGCTGCACCCGTGATCACATTTCCACCATAGGAATGTCCGACCACAACAACGGAACCTTTTTGATTATTAATCACCCGCTTCGTCGTTGCCACATCATCAGCAAGCGAGGTGAGCGGAATCTGCACAGCAGTCACTCTGTAGCCATCCTGCTCTAACAATGGAATAACGTGTTGCCATGATGTACCGTCAGCAAAAGCCCCATGAACGAGAACGATCGCAGGTTTAGAGTTGGACGCTTGAGGTAATTCCCTGGAGGTGGCTGATGTTGGATGCATTAATATCCCAACGACAACACTTAATGTAAATAACCACAGCAACAATTTTTGAACTTTTTTCCATGTAAAAACCATCATTGCGATCGCCTCTGTATTCTGGCTAAATTGCTGAAATTTCTGGTTCTTATTGTCTGTATAGAAGTTATGAAATACGAACCGCTGAAATATTTGTTGGGATAAGCATCAAAAACCTGAATCATTTGCAGCAACAATGGCTGCCATTATCTGCTCAACGGTCCAGCGATCAAGATAGCGAATTCCATTAATAAACAAAGCGGGTGCAGCCTCCACTCCACTTCGCAGTCCAGCTCCGATGTCCGCATTGATCCGATTGACATACGCTCCCTTGGATAAATCCTGCAAAAATTGAGAAATATCAAGTCCTGAACGATTGGCATACTCCACTAGATAGCCATTTCCCAACTCCTGTTGATGGATAAACAGCATCTCATGCATTTGCCAAAACTGCCCTTGAGCCGCTGCTGCTTCCGCAGCTTCCGCTGCCCGTTGAGCATGTGGATGAATCTGTACCTGAGGAAAATGACGGAAGATAAAACCTAAATTGTTTTCTCCAAACGAAACGTTCAATTGCTGTCGAGCAACTTTAATCAATCGATAGACGTTGGCACTTTGAAAACATTCATAATCTCCATACATGACGAATACTACAGCAGCATTCAGTACACCTTGGATATGATCCTGGGTTGAAGGCGGAATGAATAGAGAACTATTATCACGGTCGTAAGTCATTTTCCGGTTTGTATTAAGCAAACTTAAGCCTCACAACCCAACTGCACCAACATCGCTATGAATTCAATATAGACAATTGACCCTCTGTTGTCGTCCACTCTAAGTTGACATTTTTGTACAATCGAGTGATGGATGAACTTGTCCATCTCGCAGTGGAAGGTTGTCTCCAACTTTAGTTGAAGTCTAAAGCCAATCTAAAGGGGAAAAGGTAAAGGTTCACTCCCTTTCCCCTTTTCCCCCACTTACAAACTGACAATGCCACGCTTAACAGCAGTAATCACGGCTTGTGTGCGATCGCTCACTCCTAGTTTGCTCAAAATGCGATTCACATGCGATTTGACAGTGCTTTCACCAATACACAAAGCAGTCCCAATTTCTTGATTACCCATTCCTTGTGCCATCAAACGCAGCACTTCCAACTCTCGTTCACTCAGTTCTGGATTCCTCATTCGCTGCAATAATTTTGCGCCCACTTCTGGCGGAATATATTTCTGACCATTATGAATGGCGCGAATCGCATTTAAAAGCTCGCCAAGTTTAGCATCCTTAAGCAGATAGCCTTGAGCACCTGCCTGTAAACCGCGATAGATATCTTCATCGCCATCGTAGGTTGTGAGTACCGCGATCCGAGCCTGCTTAAATTCAGCACAAATCGCCATAATGGCTTCAACACCTCCCATTTTGGGCATTCGTAAATCCATTAGTGTGACATCAGGTTGGTATTCTCGAAACGCGTCGATCGCCTGCTGCCCATCTTCAGCTTGAGCGATCACTGTCATTTCTGGATCACGATTAATGATGGTTGCCAATCCCTTTCTGACTATGGCATGGTCGTCAACAATCAGCACCCGAATCGTAGTGGATTGGCTCATTGTAATTCTCACTCTCGATTGATACTGACAATAATTTCTGTTCCTTGACCTGGTTGGCTTTGAATCGTTAGTTGTGCGCTAATGCGCTCTGCCCGTTCGCTCATTCCTAATAAGCCAAACCCACCGCTCAAAGGAATGCAACCCACTCCAAAGCCCCTACCATCGTCTTTAACCTGTAAGATACACTGTGTCTCATTGTACACTAACTCAACCCGAATTTCGCTGGCACAAGCGTATTTAATCGCATTGGTTAATGCTTCCTGCCCAATTCTGAGTAAGTTATTCTCCACTTCGGTTGGTAAGGAATAGGCTGTACCCTGAGTTTCGCAACTCAGAACCGTGTCGGTCGTCGATCGCATTTGAGCCACAATACGATGCAGTGCACTCTCTAAATTACCTTCTTCTAGTAGCCGCGGACGGAGTGCTGATACGGATCGCCGTGCCCCTGCCAGCCCAGCGCGTGCTAGTTCCTCAATCATTTCCAGATGTACTTGGGTTGCTTCCGGGTCATCCGCCAGCACTTGTGTTGCTGCTCCAACCTGAAGCAGAATACCTGTGAAGGATTGAGCGAGTGTATCATGAATTTCTCGCGCCATCCGGTTGCGTTCTTCCAGAATAGAAGCTGCTTCAGCGAGTTTGCGATCGCTAATGTCTGTGATGAGACTGTAGAAGCCTCTCACTTGAGCATTGTCATCGAAATCAGGGATCAAGGTCGCGCTGATGCACCGCTTACCAAGCGGAAAAGGGATTTCTGCTTCCAGAGGTACAGTTTGCCCTTCAAACACCTGATTAATGTACGGTTCAACCCGTTGATAAACCGCCTCACCGAGAAGTTGGCGAACAGGGTTGCCCAGAATTTCATTGCGGCTACGGTTAAACCAAACCTCATGGGTATGGTTGATGAATTGATAACACCGATTGGCATCTACATAGCTGATCAGAACTGGTAGAGCGTCGGCAATCAGTCGTAATTCCTGTTCTTGATCGCGCAGATCTGCTTCGCTTTGCTGTAAAGCTGCCGTTCGTTCTGCCACCTGAAGTTCCAGGGTAAGGTTGTATTCGGTTAACAGTTTCTCCGCTCGTCTCCGCTCTGTAATGTCTTGAAAAGCTACAATTGCATAAGCCACGTCACCCTGTTCGTCAAAAACTGGAGTTCCCCATGCCTCAATTGGAATAGTTATGTCGTTTCGGCGAATTTCCATGTCATCAACCGTGGTACGTTCACCTCTTAATGCACGGACAATTGGCAGTTGGTCACTTGGATATTTTTCATTTGTTCCCGCCCGATAAAACTGATAAACCTCTGCAAACCGATCTGGTGTTACGGCAGGATCGACACCTTTGCCCACTAGCTGAATTCTCCGTTGATTGGCGTAATAAGGGTGACCCCTTGCATCCAATACTGCAATGGCTACTGGAACTGCTTCTAGAAATTGAGCCATTCTACTTTCACTCTTTTGTAGGTTTGAGTAGAGCTTGGCATTTTCAATTGCGATCGCTGCCTGAGTAGATAGAAGATTCAGAAGTTGCGATCTATCAGGGGTAAATGCCCCAGTTGCCAACTGATTTTCTAGATATAACACGCCGACAAGCTTGCTTTGATTCAGCAGTGGCAAACACAAAACCGATTGAGCTTGACGGTGTTGAATATAGGGATCATTGATGAAATTACCTTCATGAATTGCATCATTGAGAATGACTGATTCATGAGTTCGGATCACATAGTGAATAATTGATTCAGGTAAGCGATTCACTATTGGAGTCGATTGCAGCACTTGGGTAGTGCAGACACTTTCACCTTCAGCCAGTTCACAAGCAGCGTTGATCGTCCACTCACGTGCATTCTCCAAAATCAAATACCCGGTTTGTGCCCCAGCAT
Source organism: uncultured Stigonema sp. (assembly GCA_964658145.1). Taxonomy (GTDB): domain Bacteria; phylum Cyanobacteriota; class Cyanobacteriia; order Cyanobacteriales; family Nostocaceae; genus Stigonema. The sequence goes on along the minus strand of CAZZYE010000197.1, from coordinate 5,366 downwards.
TCTCAATTAATATCTGCATCAAGGAACGAAGCAACTGCTCCAGTTCAATTTCACGAGAGATGGCTTGGGATGCTTTCACCACTGTTGCTTGATCGAGAGCATTGTGTGAGGTATTTGTGGTCGTTCCATTTGTGGCAAAAACTGTTGTGGAAGCTGCACTCGACGACTGCGGGAAAAACTGTGGATAACGAGTCTCTAAATCGTTGACCTTTGCCGTTGCTCCCCAGCGTTGATAGCAGTAGTGAGCTTCTTTCATGTAGAGCTGGGCAAACTTTTCTCGACCACGCGCCAGATAAAATTTGGCTGCTAACTCATAGGCTAATGCTTCTTCTTGGATATATTCATTTTCCTTTGCTCCCTGAATTGCTTGCTCATAAAATTCTTCTGCCTCAAGCAACTGACCCAAAACTCGTGCAGTCTCTGCTTGTACCAAATGGTATTTATGCAAATAATTCATAGGCGCATGATGTGCCCATAGCCGCATTTTCTCCTGGCTAACCGCAACTTCTTTGAGAATTTCTTGCTGTACTTGAGTGTCGCTTTCAGAATACACTGCAAGTCTTGCCAACGCGCTGTAGAAGTAGCACAACGGAACGTGGGGCGTCGCAGCAACACGGATTACATAATGTTCCGCTACAATTGCATTCTCAGATGCTTGAGTGTACTCGGAGAATAAGTAGCACAAAATAAGTTTATTGAGATGCACTAGAAAGAGTATGACTCCATCCGTTTCGTGGTGTGCTGGTCTTTTTTCCTCATTGTAAGATTCCCCAACAAGACGTAATGGATTGATTGATCGCCCCATTAAATTCAAAACAGATTGCCGAAATATTTTAATCCAGGTGAGTGATGTTCTCTGGTTAATTTGGCGGATTGCTTCACTGTATGTCGCCATCTCGTGTTCAACTTCCAATAGTTCCTTCCCAACAAAGAAAGATTGGAGGCAGTAAGTAAAAGCGCTATAGGCAGCGAACTCTAAATCTCCAGTTTCTAAGCCACACTGATATGCATCCAGAAATGGCTTTGATGTTTCTCTAATATGCTCCTGCCAATGGATGATGAAGTTAGTGACGATAAACAATGTTCTCGCTTTAAGCGAACAGATATCCAGATCGGATAATAACCTCAATGCAAGCTGCCCAAACTCGTAGCCAGCCTCAATTCTTCCAAGCATTCCACAAAAAATTAATCCCAAGTTGGCATAGGCAAAGGGAGACACAAACGTATTGCCGTACTGAATCGACAGGTTGACCTGCTTAAGTACAAGCAGAGGGGCTAGATCAGATGTTAAATGATAAGCAACAAGCGTTATTCTTGATATAATTTGCATTGCTGCAAGCTTCTGTGGATCAACCATTTCTGGCAGGTGAAATAGATCCTGAATCGGTTTCTGATTAAAACGAGATGTGACGGCATTGAGATCAAGCGTTATATCTGATTGATTCGGTGTTTCGGGAAACCTGATTCCTAGTTGCTGCAACACTTGCAATGCTGTATGGATTGCATCTAATAGCTGACCCTGTGCAATGGCAGTTTGAATTTTGACTTCGTAAACTTTCACACTATCGAGAACTGTTTTAGCGTCCTGCAAAACAGCCTCTGCCCAGTGTTCTACATTTTCAAACTCACCACACAAATATGTGACTTCTGTTGTTTCGGTATATAACTCTAAAGCCAGGTCATAGTTGGTTTGCCAGCTAGAATCTGCCAGCCATGCTCTACCCATCGCCAAATAGTTTTGTGCCGTACCATAAGCGATCGATCCCTTTGCTTTCTGTCCTGCTATCAAGTTCAATTTGGCAATTTCATCTCGTTCTGCTTGATTAGTAATCAGTTCAATCCCATGATTGAAATGATCCACAATTTCAAACAGTTGATCTGATAGCCGAACTGCCAACGCTTCTTGAAGCAAATTGCGACCAATTTGAAGATGAACTATTTGTTTATTTGACTCATCAATTAGATCGTAAGCTGCTTGCTGAACGCGATCGTGCGAAAACTTGTAATTCTGAATCAGCAGATTCTCATCTAACTCTGAGGTTGCAAGAAGCAACTCTGACTGAATTACGGTTGTGAGTTCTGCAAAAATTTCAACCCCTGGTCGTTCACAGATGACTGAGAGTGTCGCTAAATCAAACTCAGCACCGACACAAGCAGCTAAGGATAAAACCTGTTGAGTTTGCTCTGGAAATAGTTTCAGCTTTCCGATGATTAACTCCACTACATTGTCGGTAATATTTTTGGCTTTAATATGAGTAATGTCCCATTGCCAGCGTTGTTGATTAATGTCGAAGACGATGAAACCTTCAATGTACAGCGCTTTGAGAAATTCATTGGTGAAGTAGGGATTGCCGTTCGCTTTACGCCATACCAGTTCTGCTAAAGGTGCAATCGACTCAGTATGCGTGTGCAAGGTTTCAGCAATCAGCTGAGCCACCGCCCCCAGTCCTAGCGGAGCTAACATTATCTGACTAATAGTAACAGTTTCCTGTTTTAGCTTCTCTAAGGTTGTAATCAGCGAATGTGCTTGGGTGACTTCGTGATCCCGATAAGCTCCAATCAAAAACAGGGCTTGTATCCCACGGTCGCTGAAAATTAACTCGATGAGCTTGAGTGTAGCAGAGTCTACCCATTGCAAATCATCCAGAAAGATGACCAGAGGATGCTCAGGAGAACAGCAGGCTCGAATGAACTTCTGAAAGACAAGGTTAAACCGATTTTGTGCCTCAGTTGCTCCAACTTCTGCTACGGGTGGTTGCTTGTCAATAATCCACTCAACTTCTGGAATGACATCAATAATCAGTTGTCCATTACGAACTAAAGCTGTAAGTAAGCGCGATCGCCATTGTTGCACCTGCTCATCAGGTTCACCCAACAACTGCTGCACCAGTTTTCGTAGTGCATCCACAATTGCGCTGTAGGGAATATTGCGCTGAAATTGGTCAAACTTACCCGAGGTGAAATAACCGCGCTTTGCCGTGATGGGTTTGTAGAGTTCCTGTACTAAGGCTGATTTACCAATGCCAGCATAACCAGACACCAACATCATCTCATTTCCTATTCCTGCCACTCTCTCAAATGCTGCTAATAATGCTGCAATCTCTGCTTCTCGTCCATACAACTTCTGGGGAATGTGAAACTGATCGGAAACATCTTGTAGACCCAGTTGGATATTGCCAATTTGCCCTGTTTCTGTAAGTTGGGCTGCACAAAGTTCTAAATCTGCTTTGATGCCCCAGGCGCTTTGATAGCGATCTTCTGCATTTTTCGCCATCAATTTCATAACAATGTCTGAAACATCTTTAAGAATTGCACTGTTAATGGGTGATGAATCATCCACCACACCCCATACCCCACAGCCGTTCGGTTGATGCTCACGGCATTCGCCCACACCCCTAATTTCACATGGAGGAATCGGCTGTTTAGCAATATGACAATGCACTAGCTCCAGGATATCCGTTGTTGCGAACGGCAGGTGCCCAGTGAGCAATTGGTAGAACGTCACACCGAGCGAATAGAAATCGGTGCGGTAATCGAGCAAACGGTTCATTCGTCCGGTCTGCTCTGGCGATAGGTAGGCAAGGGTTCCTTCTAAAACATGAGGGCTTGTGAAGGTTGGATTGGTGCGGTTAAATTGAGTGGCAATCCCAAAGTCGATAATCTTGACCACGCCCGTATTAGGATTGAGAACGATATTGCCAGGATTAATGTCCTTATGAATAATATTAGCGGCATGGATCTCACCTAGAATTTGTGTGAGCTTGACGGCAAGCGGAAGAAAAGTGGATAGGGGCATCGGGCAGAAAATCTCTGGGTGCTGCCGCGTCCAGTAGTCCAAGGACTCTGCACCAAAATCCTCGAGGAGGATGACCAGCGTACGTTGGTAGTCCTCCTCGCTGTACGCCTTGATTACACCTTCTATGTTCAAAGAGCAGGTAATGGCATACTCCTGTCTATAGCGCTTGATTTCTTGAGGTGAGGGATAATCTTGCTTGAGCATTTTGACGACGATTGCCTGACCATTTTGCACTCGGATGCCTCGATACACTAAAGAGGCTGAACTCTCATAGATTTTGCATTGAATGGCAACTCCAGGCAAGGTAATCATCCAACTCTCTCCTGAGGCAGGACATAAGCATAGTGCCAATTATACCGTATTGAGCCGAGATGCGATCGCTATAAATCTAATTCTTTGATTGGCTACATGGGTTCAGCTTTTTGTCAATATATTTTTGTAAAATTTTAGATGCGTTCGCCCTGCAATCTAAGGAGACAAGTCTAATGACTGCTCATGTAGATATTGACAAGTACAAGCAGCAAGTAGTTACTGATTTCAATTCCAGACCTAACTACGACGAAGGAAATAAATTTCACCTAGCTTTAGCTAATCGTCTGATTGAACTTGCTCAATTGCAACAAGGACAGAAAGTTCTCGATATCGCCACTGGTACAGGATTGGCGGCAATCAGTGCGGCACAAATTGTTGGTTCTTTAGGTCAAGTAGTGGGAGTGGATATCTCCAAAGGTATGTTAGAGCAAGCACAGCGGAAGATTAACACGATCTGTCTAAAAAATGTCGAACTCATAGAAGCAGACGCTGATTCTCTCAATTTTCATGACAGTAGCTTCGATATCATTCTCTGTTCTAGTGCGATCGTGTACTTGACGGACATCCGGGACACCCTAAAGCAGTGGCATCGCTTTCTCAAACCGGGCGGATTGGTTGCTTTTTCTTGCTTTGCTGAAACTGCCCATACATTAGCTGTTATATTTAGAGAAAAAGCGCAGACTTATGGAATTTCAATTCCTAATCCGAACGAGCCTTTCGGAACTCCCCAAAAGTGTCAAAATCTGCTTATTGAGGCAGGATTTCAAGATATCAAAGTAGTAACCGAGCAGTTTGGTTCTTATGTGAGTGATGTTGAAAGAGCGTGGTCTGCAAATGCGAGAAGCGCTTTTGGTTTTCAGGTGAAAGAACTTTCTTCAGAGAGATTAGAACAACTCAAGGCTGAATACATTGCAGAAGTTGAGGCAACGGCGACAGACAAAGGTATTTGGAACGATGTAACAACTTTCTTTGTCCTAGGGAGTTCCAAAGAACGGATGCTGAACGCAAATACCCAAATATAAAGTCTATGTAGGGTGCGTTAGTAACGCACCATGGTTGAAGACTTTGGTGCGTTACGCTTCGCTAACACACCCTACGCTTAAAATTTATTTACTTAAAAATCATCCGTCTTTTCGGCTTATTTTTTGTTCAGGGTTTTGCATGAGCTATTCCTACTTTCCGATAACTGAAGCAGCACAACTATTACAGCAATTTTCACCTAAATGAACCACACCGTTTGTAGGGGCGAACGGTGAGA
>CAZZYE010000196.1:0-10411 GCA_964658145.1 uncultured Stigonema sp. | reverse complement strand
CTCAGATTCTCCTGACAATTTCTGTCACGATTAAAGCGTCCAGCAGATTTTATAAAACAATAATCATTTAGTCTATTATTAGCGACTTGTCAAGTGTCAGACCTGCACCAGAATAATTTTGGTGAGGTAGGCGGACGTTCTGTCCCTAAAATATAAATTAACGGACTAACTGAAATTGACCTCCTTCAACCTTCACCAGGATAGGTTCACTTTGGCGCTCTCCGGCTGGAGTAAACTGTAAAGATTCCCCTGAGGTTTCATTAGATTTAATATTTACCTGTCGCAGTCTTTGCAACACTGATAAGCGAGTAGGATTGGGGGACAAAGCTTTAATAAAAGCTTGCGTGGCATCAAAGCTAGTAGCCGTGCGCCAGCTAACCTCTCCTCCCCATTGCTTCTGTGCCGCTTGGTTAAAGTTTTTTGCTTGTGGTGCCTCCCGAAACCACGGGACAGCTAAAATCAAACCTTCAACAGCTTTCCCACCTTCGCTCAAGGTTTGGGTGGTATACAGAGTCTCACCGCCTAACAACTTTAGCCCTTGCTTGTTTGGGTTTTGTTCATTGGCTTTGGCAACTTCGATCGCGACACCAGTGTGTCGGGTGTCGGGAAACAATGCAGCTGCCCGTATCTGAGATTTAGACAGACTGCTTGCAACATATAAGTCAACATTTTGTGTCAGAGCAGTCAAATCAATTAGCTGCTTGCGAACCACTTCACCCTTTAGTCGTTGAAACTGGTTTGTGAATTCCTCCCTGAGACTATTGCTATATATATCGTCAGGATTAAAGAAAATCGCAACTTTTTTTAAGCCAAGGTTTTTAATGGCATATTCAGCTAGCTTTTTCCCAGTACCTGCATCGGAAGTAACTGTTCTAAAGAAAACACTGCTATTCAACACTATACTAGTGCTAGTAGAAGAGATGATAGCTAAGTTAGCTTTTTCGTATTCGGCTAGTGCCGCTCTGGTAGCAACACTAGAGGTGTGTCCAATTACTCCCAATACAGATGGATCTTTCACCAGTTGCTGAGCCACTTGTTTTGCCTTGTCCGGTTCGTTATCATCTTTGGCAATGACAATCTGGAGTAATTTACGGTTTAAGCCGCCTTTTTCATTGAACTGATTTTGTGCCTGCGCTACACCGCGTAGTATTTCTTGAGGCAAGTTTTTTTTATTTTCCGCTGGCACAACCACTGCCAAGGTGATAGGAGAACCCTGTTGGCGGACAAGGGCATTGTTATAGTAAATTAGCACTTCTGGATCGGAGCGATCGGCGTCAACAGCTTTTTTAAAGAATTCAGCCGCTTGGGAGTATTTGCCTTTTTTGAATGCTTCAGTCCCCAGGTCACGATTGGGGTTTTTAATTTTAGGAAACAGAGTGCGATCGCCACGACTAATATTAATAATACTCTGATTTGCTACACAGAAAATACCTAATTTTTTCTTTTCACTCGCTTTACACGGGGTTGACCATTGATAAACGCCAACACCTACTACAAGGGCAATAATTCCTGCCACCGCTGCGATTGTGCCTAAGAGAATTGGCTTACGCTTGGACAGTCTAACGTCAGCACTTCGATGTAGCGCCAAAACTTCCTCGCTAACTGTCGGTTTATTTTTTTCTATTTTGTTATTTCCTATTTGTAACTGTTCACGCAGTTCAGTTACTACTTCGTTGAAATTAACTTCTGGTTTATCTAGTTTCTCTAATTCCCTGATCTCTTGTCTCAGTGGATGACGTTGCACCAACCAGCAGCGGATTAATTCCACTTTCACTCTATATCCTCGATCATCTAAGAAACCCGTTTGAAGCAGTTGTTCGGTTGCCTGTTTCAGTTCATATGTTTGGACTTGATAGTTTTTTAGCAGCTTTAACGGGTTTTCTGGAATTTGAGCTTTTTCAATAGCTATCTTTTGAGACTCGGCTGCGGCTGAAAAAATTACTTTTTCCGGGATAGATAGTCCCTCCCAGATCCATGCTAATCCAGCTTCAGCAAGTTCAATTGCCTTCTCTACAATACCCTCGACATCTTCACGAGTCACATGCCATTTTTCTAGCTCCCGCGCTTTGCCAAAAAGAGCAAAGCATATGACTTGAGTAAAATAGGGATGCCCAGCCGACAGTTTCAGAATTGCTTGTATCGCTTCCGGTTCATATTCCAGGATACCTTCAGCAGGTTGAGTAATCAGGCGTTTAGCACTTACCTCATCTAGTAAGCCAATTTCTTGGTATGGCGCACCCTTAAATAGAGTGAATAAATTCGAGATATCTGCCGAGTGGCATCCTACAAATATAATGACGAATAGTTTACTTTGTATCTCTATAGTAGATTGTAAATATAGGAATAAATTCTCAAATATTGACTCCGAATAATCATTGCTGAAGGCATCAAATTCATCCAGTAACAAGACTAGGTTTTTACCGCCCAATTCCTCATAGACTTGGGGCAGAAATTTGCTAGAGAAAATATAAGGCTCTTTTTCTAACTCTTTAATTCCAGGCACTGTTATCTGATTTGAATCGAGGAGGAGGTGTTCGATGATGTCTTTAGCTAGATCTGCTAAAATACTGCTGAGAGATTCTCGGCTGTGATCTTCTAGATCGAAGGGAACAAAGACAAACTCATCCAGTGAAACAAAGTTACGAATATTACGGCTTAGAGATGACTTACCGATGCGTCGTTGACCGTGCAACAATATAACTTGTTCATTCTGCCTCAGATTGTCCTCTATAGAGCGCAATAGCTCTTCTCGTCCAAAGAACAATTCCGGTTGAGCGATTGGACGACCAATAATGTATGGATTTCTCCGAGGTGCTGAATATGCCATAATAATCAGGGAATTATTGCTCCGGCACTACATCAAACTTACCATTCTTAACCTTAACAAGAATTACTTCAGTTTGGCTGCGTTCCCCATCTTGGAATTGGAGTGGATACCCTGAGGTTTCACTAGCTGGAAGATTCACCCTTAGCAGTCCTTGCAGCACGGTTGTGCGAGAAGGTTTTGAGGATTTTAAGGATGAGGATAAAGATTTAATAAAAGCCTGAGTGGCATCAAAGCTAGTAGCTGTACGCCAGTTCACATCTACTCCCCACTGCTGCCTTGCTTTTTGGGCAAAGTCTTGTGCTTGTGGTACTTGCCTAACCCAAGGCACTTCTATAATTAAGCCTTCCACAGCATCTTCGCCTTCTTTCAATTCTTCGTTGCCATACAGACTAGACCCACCTATCAACTTTAGTCCTTGTCTGTCTTGATCAATCAGTTTCTTGTTGGCTTTGGCAATTTCCAGGGCGACATTAGTGTGTCGCGTGTCTGGAAACAACGCTCCTGCCTGTGCTCTATATTTATACACACTCCTTTCGACTTCTATCTCTACATTAAGTTTAGGAGCGGTTAAATCAATCTGCGGCGGGCGTACCACTTGACCCCCTAGTTGTTCAAAGTGCCTTTTAAATTCCTCCCTCATACTGTTACTATAAGAACTGTCAGGATTAGAGAAAATCACCACTGTTTTTAAGCTAAGCTTTCTATAAGCATATTCAGCTAACTTTTTCCCAGCAAGGTCGTTAGAAGGAACTGTCCTAAAGAAAACATTGCTCTTGAAGACGGAACTGCTACTGGTAGGGGAGATAATAGCCAAATCCGCTTTTTCATATTCGGCTAGTGCCGCCCTAGTAGCTTCACTAGAGTAGTGTCCAATGACTCCCCATAAAGATAGGTCTTTCACCAGTTGCTGAGCCACTTGTTTTGCTTTGTCCGGTTCGTCACTGTCATTGGCAATGACAATCTCCAGTAATCGACCGTTGAAGCCACGTTTTTTATTGAACTGATCTTGTGCCTGCGCCACACCTCGCAAAATTTCTTGAGCCGATTCGGAGTTGTTGTCTACTGGCACAACCGTTGCCAAGGTGAGCGGAGAACCCTTTTGGCGGGCGAGGGCATTGTTGTAGTATATTAGTACTTCTGGATCGGAGCGATTAGCCTCCACAGCTTTTTTAAAGAATTCAGCCGCTTGGGAGTAATTGCGTTTTTTGAATGCTTGAATGCCCAAGTCACGAGCAGTATTTTTAGGATTAGGAAAGAAGGTGCGATCGCCGCGACTAATCCTACTCGTATCTGCTACACAGAAAATACCATTTTCTTTCTGTTCACCCCCAGGGCAGGGGGTTGCAACCCGATAAACGCCGAAGCCGAAGCCTACCACGGCAGCGATCGCTGCTGCCACTGCTATTGAGCGTTTGAGAATTTGCTGATGCCCACGCTGACGAGTGTTGTTTGTTTCAGATATGGGAACGGGAACGCTTCCAGACTCGTAAACTGCAATTTTTTCCAGTCTCTGCTGGGCTAATACTCTGTCAGGCTGAACATCCAAGACTCTTTGGAACTGCTCCCTGGCGATCGCAAACTCTCGTTGGGTTATCAACCTATGCCCATAGGTTTCCAGCGCATCCAAAAGCTCTTGTTTGTTGCGTATTTGGTCAAATTGATAGGCTCGCGTGTAAAGTTCCAAGGCTCTATCGAAATTTTCCACCTCCAAGTATCCCTTAGCTAGGGACAGTACAGTGCTAAAATGGTTGGGATTGATTGCCAAAACCTGCTCGTAAAGCTCCAGTGCATTCTGCTGTTTGTTTTGTTGATGCAGACTAATTGCTACTGTCGAGAGGCGACTAACGTTTTCTTGCTCCAGTTTTTCTAGTTGCCGTATTTCTTGGCTCAATGGGTGACATTGCACCAACCACCGACGAACTAATTCAATTTTGACTTTACGTTCTGTGTCATCTAAGAAACCCTTTTCGGCTAGTTGTCTGGCTGCCCGATCTAAGGGTTCTGTTGGGATAATTCCATAATTTGTCAGTAGCGTTAGCGGTTCTTCTGGAATCGGTCTTGCTTGCTCAATAGCTATCTTATGAGCCTTCGCTACGGCTGAGAAGACGACTTGCTCAGAAATAGGAAGTCCATCCCAGAACCATGCCAACCCAGCTTGAGCGTTGTCATCCTGAAATACCCTGTCTGCAATACCCTCTACATCAGCACGAGTAACCGTCCAATGATTTTTATCCCTTGCTTGGGAGAAAAGAGTAAAGCAGATGACTTGGGTGAAATAGGGATGCCCAGCCGACAGTTTCAAAATTGCTTTGATCGCTTCCTGTTCGTATGTCAGCACTCCCTCAGCTGGGTTAGTAATCAATCTTCTAGCACTGTCCTCAGACAGCAACCCGATTTCTTGGTAGGGCGCTTCCTTAAGCAATTTTAGCAGATTTGGCATATCATTTAAATACCGTCCCACCACCGGTATGATAAATAATTTTTCCTGCTGCTTCACAAGCTCTGCTAAATAGCGAAAGAAACCCACACCTTGCTCTACTATGTTTATGTTTGGGTTGTCCTGACTTAAAACATCAAACTCATCGAGCAACAATACTAAATTTTTATCGCCTAGTGCCTGATAAATTTTCGGCAAAAATCGACGAGAGAAGACATCTGGATTATGTTCTAAATCTTCAATGCTTGGCAGTTGTAACCCATCTCTATCTAGCTGAGGATGTTCGACAATTTCTTTTGCTAGGTTGTGCAAAATATCACTCAAGGGTGACTGAGTTTTGTGTTGCAGATCAAAAGGGACAAACACAAATTCATCCCTAGCAATAAAATTGGGAATCTGTTTGAGTACAGACGACTTCCCAATGCGTCGTTGACCGTGCAACAAGATAACTTTTACACCCTGGTTGAGGTTGTCCTCAATAACTCCGAACAAACTTTCTCGACCGTAAAACCTTTCCTGTTCATAGATAGCACGACCGATAATGTATGGATTTCTCCTAGCCCTTGCCTCCACCGTATTTCCTCTCTCCACAGATTGCTCGTTTAGCCACCGAAGAATTTGAACAGCACATCTACTACTTGACGAATCCATTCCAAGGCAGAGGGAACATCATTTTTGTGCTGTCCTACCCAACGAATTGCATTTGTGACTTTCTCAGCTTGCTGAGTGCTCATCAGATTGAGAAACACCTTTTGCCGTTTTTTAAGTAACTCTTCATTCGTATTCCAAACTTGTTGAATCACCCACCGCTCCATGATTGATGAAGTGAAGGAGTATACGGTTTCTTGCCTTACTGAAGGGATAATTACACCTTGTTCTTCTAGCTTTTTCAACTCTTGATCTCTTTGACTAAAGATGAGGTCAATGTTACTCAAATCAAACTGTTTTTTCTTATGCAGACGACCTTGCAAACCAGAAAGAGCAATCAGCATCAACAGACTCTGCTCTTCTTCAAAGCATCTTTCCCAGATATTTTGAAAAATGTGTGTGGTATTTGTTTCAAAGTCGCTAGTAAATGCTTGAAAATCGGGAACTTTCCCAGTTCGTAGTTCTCTGTACAGCAGAAAACCGGCAATTTGTAGCAAAGTCGGATGTCCACCAGCAATTTCTCGAATCGCGTTCCGTAATTCTGGCGTCATTTGTGTGCCTAGTGGTTTAAGTAGTTCATCCACTTCCTTGTCGGCGCTAAATGGCTGGAGGCACTGGAAGAGATAGTGGTTGTACCAAGGGGACTTGATGGGATTGATCTGAGGACCAAGTGTACTGAGGCGCTCAAGTGATGCCACAATTATCGAGAGATATTCGCTCTCCTGAGAGTGAACAGCCAAATTACGGCACTCACTCAAGAACACTTCCCTGTCGGCTTCTGTGTATTGCTCATTTGTGTAGAGGGCTAAATCATAATCATCTACTAGCAGCACCAAGAATTTTTTTTGTGCCCCAAGCTGCCGCAATACCAAGCGCAGGCTATCTTTTGTTGTTTCCCCTTTGTTCAAAAAGCTTTCAATTTTATCCTGCAAAGCAGGCAGGCTGTCCAACTTATCCTTCAGGAGGCTCAAGACTTCCCTCCAGAAGCCAGAGTCCGTGAAGGGAACGATATTCTCACAACTGAGACGAACAATCACAGCCTGCGATGGATCTAGTCCGTGTTTTTTCCAAACTTGAGGCGATGTCAGTAGCTCCAAAAAAGAGGTCTTGCCCATTCCTGAACCACCCCAAATCGCCAAGTAACTGCGATTATGAATTTGGTCGAATGCAGCATTAATTAGCGATTCCCGCCCGACAAACTGTTCTGGGGGAACAGGCTTTCCGACAACAAAGGGATTGTGTGACTGTGACATTGCGAATGTCTAAATTATATAGGTTTTGACAATTTTCCGATGCTAGCAGAGTAAAGCATCACGCATTCCTTGTCTTCCTTGATTAATCGGGAATATCCTGTTTTGGCTAATCACCCTCAGACTGGAAGTTACTCATTCAGTAAGAAAGCTACCAGCTCACCCTGACTGTATAGTCAGTACATTTCTAATTGCTAGGTATTGTTTTCCCACAGAAATATACCCTATTGATCGAGGAATTCTGCACCCTGGAAATATCAAATTATGCTAAAAAATATACTGCACTCTAGACTTTATTTTTGGTCATCAGAAAAAAAATTTGCAAAATTATACTTTTTGCGAAAAAAATTATTCATAAATACTATAACAGTTATATTTATTGTTTTGCTGTTAACAAAACGTAGTTTTCACGGTTCATGACACATGATATGATGTCCGGCAAATAAACCCTAATAAAAACCCGTAAACCCATGTAGAAACCGTATAGTAAGGTTTCTAAATTAGAATAAATTAGAGGCATCTGCACCGCTATAGAACTGTGCCGAGAAACCCAATCCAACCCCAGACGTTTGATCTCGGTTTTGAAGATGTCATTTAAAGGTCAGTTTTACGGGTGCAGTAAGTAGGTTTCAGTGCAATAAATTATTACTGGTTTGTAGTTACGCTATCTTCGCCGAAAGAAGCGAAGATAGCGCAACTACAAGTCTATGCAACATTTGTTTACATAGTTTTATTTTATTTTGCCTATCTACTTAGTCATAGGCATTTTACTCAAACACTGGTGGCCACAATTATGATAAGCACCAGATGTGGGGTTAGGTGTGAAACTCAGTAATACTGAGATTGCCGATCGGCAGTAGCAAAGCTTTTGTTTCCTTGAGTTAGGAACTTCCCACAGTCATATAAAACTTTGTATGCTGAATTTATATAGAGGTCTTAATAGTTTTTTTATAAACCAGTGCAGGAAGATTTTAGGCTAATCGTTGATTTAGTGTCGGTTTTCGCCGTTGCAGCTTGTGGCGGGCTGGTGGCGGCGCTGTTGCGACAACCCGTTTTACTAGGATATCTCATTGGCGGAATGGTCATTGGACCTGCCGGACTGGGACTGATCAAAGAATTAATTCAGATCGAAACTCTGGCGCAGTTTGGTGTCGCCTTTTTGTTATTTGCCTTGGGAGTTGAGTTTTCTTTGAATGAACTCAAAAAAGTCCAGGCGATCGCACTCGGGGGAGGATCAGCTCAGATTCTCCTGACAATTTTGGTCACAGTTGTGGTATGCGGAGTAACCGGAGCTTGGGGAACCTTACCAGCTAAGGGCGTGTTTTTGGGGTCAATTCTGTCTTTGTCTTCCACAGCAGTTGTCCTTAAGTGCTTAATGGAGCGCAACGAAACAGAAACGCCCCACGGGCAGGTGATGCTAGGAATTTTGGTAGTACAGGATTTGGCGCTGGGACTGATGCTCGCAGTCTTGCCAGCCCTCCACCAATCTGGGGAAGCGATTGGCATAGCAGTGCTGACAGCGCTGTTAAGGATTGGCTTATTTGCTGCAGGTGCAATCGTGGCAGGGATTTGGCTTATTCCACCTTTGTTACGACTGTTAGCCCGCACCGAAAGCCGAGAACTGTTTTTACTAGGCGTGGTGGCGCTGTGTTTGGGTATTGCCCTACTCACGGAGCAGATGGGGCTGTCAATTGAGATGGGAGCGTTTGTCGCCGGCTTGATGATTTCGGAGGTAGAATACGCTGACCAAACCCTGAGTTATGTGGAGCCACTGCGAGATATCTTTGCTAGTTTATTCTTTGCCTCCATTGGGATGTTAATCGACCCGGTGTTTTTGTGGAACAATCTGGAATTGATTCTGGGGCTGGTGGCGCTGGTATTTGTCGGTAAGTTTTTGATTATCACACCATTGGTAAAATTGTTTCGCTACCCTTGGAAAACAGCGATAATTACTGGGTTAGGACTGGCTCAGATTGGGGAATTTTCCTTTGTTCTCGCCAGTGAAGGGCAAGCCCTAGGGCTAGTTTCCCGGCAGATATATTTACTGATTTTAGGAACGACAGCGGTAACATTAGTGCTTACCCCCTTCGTGCTGCGAGGAGTGCCGATTTTATTTGATTGGGTAGAATCAATGCCTTGGCTAAAGCCTTATTTGAGTGGGGAGGGTAAGCCGTTGGCAGTAGCTGAAGAACTACCAATGAAAGACCATGTGGTGGTGTGTGGCTATGGGCGAGTAGGACGCAATTTGGTGAAGTTGTTGCTTTCTCACGAGTTGCCCGTGGTGGTGATTGACCAATCGGAAAGTAGAATTCAGCAGTTGCGGGAAGCTGAGGTTCCTTATGTGTACGGGAATTGTGTGAGTCTTCACGTTTTAGAAACCGCTGTTGTCAGTAATGCACGAGGTCTTTTGATCGCACTTCCTGACCCCATGAGTACCCGTCTTTGTATCAAACGCGCTTTGGAATTATGCCCTGAGTTAAACGTAGTTGTTCGCGCCACCAACGATAAAAGTATTGAGGTGCTTTACCAACTAGGAGCACGGGAAGTTGTGCAACCAGAGTTTGAGGCGAGTTTAGAAATGGCAACATACATACTAACTGATGTTGGCTTGTCACCAGATATCGTGCAACGGGAAATGCAGCAAATCCGCAATCGTCATTATTTGGATCTACGACCGGAACAATCAGCAACAGAGGTGTCCCATGATTTACTGCAAGCAACTCAAGACATGAATAGCCGTTGGTATCTTCTACCATCAAACTCACCCTTGATCGGTATGACGTTAGAAGAGGCGGATATGCGCTACTTAACAGGGGTGAGTTTGATGGCAATTCGCCGCGCCGCAGGCGAAGAAATCGATTACCCCGATGCTAGTACCGAGTTGTCAGAGGGCGATCGCCTACTGGTAGTGGGATCGAATGGGGAAATGGCAGCAATGGAAGAATTCGCACTAGGTAGGGCTGCTGTTCCTAAAGAAAACAGCGCTTGTCAGTGGGTACTCGTCAGCGCTGATTCTCCGGTAGTTGCTAAAACCCTTGCAGATTTGGATATTCGCAACCAATATGGGGTACAGGTACAGGCAATACGACGAAATGGCAAGTTTATCCGCCTTCCCAATGACACTACAAACTTACAAGTCCGCGACTTGGTGCTATTGTGTGGTAGCTTGCCTTCTTTAAATCAAATACAACAGTTAATTGCTGACAAAACTGAAGCACTTGAATTAGTGAGGAGTGAGGAGTGAAGAGT
>CAZZYE010000195.1:0-10430 GCA_964658145.1 uncultured Stigonema sp. | reverse complement strand
ATAGTTGGTGGGCAATGCCCACCCTACACAAGAAAATAACGCAACGAATTTATGCAATTGTGTACTTAGTGCGATCGGCCTCGATGATTAGTTCTTTACTTGTCATCTACTTAGATTATTTATTTCTTATTTGTTACCTTAAGCAACTCTGATCTTAGGAGCGCTCCCGCCTACCAATACCTCCTAAGAGATTTTGTTTTGCAAGTACAGAATTGCGAGACACAGAACCAGGATCAACTTGTTCTCGTGTGTAGTAAAAGTAGCTGTCAGGCTCACTTTTCACATTCACACCATTGACCACCATACCCAAAACCTTTTGACCTGACTGATTCAAAAACTCTTTAACCGCATGAGCACTAGCAAAACTCACTACCCCAGGACGAACCACTAGTAAGATACCATCAGCCAGATTGCCCAAAACAGCAGCATCCGCTATGCCAGCTAAGGAAGGAGTATCAAAAATTACAAAATCATAATCCCTGCTCAAGATGTTAACCAATGCAGCCATCCGCTGGGAATCCAGCAGTGCCAATGGATTAGGCGGCACAACTCCACAGGGCAGAACGTACAGGTTGGGTATTGGTTCGTGTATAGCTAGATCAAGAGCAACTTGGTCAACAATGACATTTGATAAACCCACAGCATTTGTCATTCCCCAAATATGATGCTGGGTAGGGTGACGCATGTCTGCATCTACTAGTAGTACCCGCCGCCCCACTTGAGCCATTGCCATAGCTAGATTGGCAGAAACTTCAGACTTTCCCTCTTTGGACACAGAACTTGTCACTGCGATCGTTTTTAGCTCCTGATCGGAACTTAAAAACTTCAAATTTGCTTGCAGCATTTGGTAAGCGTCCCCAATAGGGAATTGAGGAAGGTCTATGCCAATGACTCTGGGAATCGGCTGATCTACCCCTTTTTGCAGGAATGAACTCTTTTTGCCATTCCTACTGACGGAAGGAATCACCCCCAACAGTGTGTATTGGAACATTTCCCTAGCTTCTTTAACCGTCTTAATTGAACTGTCGATCAGATCCAAAGTGAAGGCAGCAATTACACCTAGCAAAACACCAAGAACGCCGCCACCAAGGATAATCAAATTCTTTCGAGAAGCAGAGGGTTGGTCGGGTATCAAGGCTAGGGAGATGATACGAGCATTGCCAATATTTTGGTTCTCTGTTACCTGAACCTCTTGTAGTTTAGTTAAAAGTGCTTCGTAAGTCGTTTGAGCCGCTTTCAGCTTTCGCTCAAGCTCCCGTTGAATCTGTTCTAGCCTAGGCAAAATATTTGCTCTTCGTTTATAGACAGACAGATCATTAGACAGTTTAGTGATTTGTCTTGTTAAACCAGCACGCTCTACTTCAGAATGGCCAAAATCTGCAATTAGCTTTTGTCGCAGCTCTCCAATCTGTAAATTTCCCATACGGACTTGCTGATTGCTGCCAACGCTCTGCTGTACCCGCTTTTGTATCAAGCTGTCGAGAGCAGCAACTTTTTCTTCTAAATTAAGGACGTTAGGGTGTTCAGACTGGAAAAGGGTGTGTGCAACCACAAGCTGGCTTTGCGCTTCCAGGCGTTGAGCAAGCACTTGCTGAATTCCAGGTATTTGACTCAACGAGGTAACAGTCACAGCTTGCTGCGAATCGATGGCAGCCTGTGTTTGTAACTTTTGTGACTGAGCAGCGAGATTAACTAGTTGGGCTTGGGCTTGAGAAATTTGCGTTTCTAACCTGGCAATCCCATCGACTGCTGTAGATGCTTCTTGTTGCAATGCGATGACTTTATTTTCCTCTTTGAATTTACGCAGGGCTGACTCCGCTTGTTTTACAGAAACTTCAGTTCCAGGTAGTTGTTCCAAAATAAACTTGCGGGCTGAGACTGCCTCTGCCCGATTTGCCTCTACGTTATTCTTGATATAAACTTCAATAACTTTGTTAACAACTTTTGCTGCTAGTTGCGGATCGTCAGCAGTGGAGGAAATTTGTATAATATCAGTTCCTTTAACACCTTCTACCTTAAGTTTGCTGGTTAAACCCGCGATTGTCAGGGGTTTGCCTTGCTTGTCTTGAAGGTCAAGTTCTCTAATGGTTCCCTCCATAATTGGAACAGATGTAATTATGTTCACTTGAGTATCTAACGGACTGGTTGTACTGTTTACAGGCTCAAGCCGTCCCATATTTTCACCTAAACCCGTTAGTGAGGCTGTACGATTCGTCCTAATTAACAGACTTCCCTCTGCCTTGTACGTGGGCTTCAATGAGAATGTATACAAAAATGCCAAGGTAACAACTACTCCAAAAACCCCTACGGCTGGCAACCAGCGTCTTTGCAGAACAAGTAAGTATTTTTGAAAATTTATCTCTTCAAAGTTTGATACAGGCTCCATATTCGCACCTACTGAAACTATTGTTGTGTGCAAGTAGACTACAATTGACTTAACCTTGAAACCGGAAATCCCCGCTTTTATAGGCAAGCATCCGTGCATTTCTGCGAGTAAACTCCCCTACAGAAGGATTTCCATCCGGGTTAATTACCCCGATTGCTTGTTTCCAAAGTTCCATCGGTGCTACTGATACATCGTAGGTTTGATCTTTGCATTTTTGGACATGATACCAATTTGTTGCTTGACACTGGTCACACCAAAATGCTTCTAACCATTCCCCTCCTAAGGAAACTGCTGTTTGATTTGCTACTAACATTCGAGCATTCTGTCGGCTGATTCCCCGTTGCTGGAGTTGTCCGGCAGTATCTGCAAACATTGAATACTTTTGACTTACGCTATCTAAGTGACATCCATGAATAGGACAGTAAATAGCCCGTCGCTTTGAACGTTTCCGATTTCGGTCACACCTTCTCTGCAATTCGACCACCTGATTAGTAAATACTAAGCGGTTACGTTGAAGGGACTGAGATCAAAAAGACCATCGAAGTCCTACTTCGCACGATTAACAATGCTTTATTTATTATTAGATCAGAGTAAAATCACTTAGTTAATTTCGCTATCCTTTAAACATATTCACCATAAATCTTTATACAAGCTCTTTATATAAAGTTTTTGTAAAGACATTTTAAAGATTCTTAAAATGACATAATATTTGTTGAAAAAATTTGATACACCATTCCAGACTTCTTCTTAGTCCAAAATAATGTATGCCAAATACACTTAATAGATAATTAATACTAACCAACTTCTACAAATTCTATCAGCCCCGCTTGGTTTCAGCGTTTAGCTACAGTTACTTAGTAGTAACATTTATGCCTAATGTTTTTTCTTGTTCCCAGATCTGTCCGTCTACTTTAGGTTGTCATTTTGATTATTTGGCGACAGATATTTCAAATTTTCATCAGTATTATTACAGCAACTCGTCTGCTCTTTCAGGTAGAAGCTTAACTGCGGTTCCTGTGGAACATCGGGAAAAATTACCGTATGAACAATAGTTTTAGGAGGTGATTATTTTACAAGTAAATAAAAATATAGTTATGAAAGTCGGTGCATTAAATATGAATTAAAGGTAAGTAAGTAATACCAAAATCATTGTAGAGACGTAGCAGTGCTACGTCTCTACATACGGATTCATACCTCAATTTAGCAACGCCTATTTTATTTCAGAAACCAGGCTTCTTACAGCAGTTTTCAATTGAACCCGCGCCACATTGTAAGGGCGGGAGTACCCTGCCCCTACGGTTATATTGTGGTTTACGCGATCGTGGTGATTGAGCACATTGTAAGGGCGGGGGTACCCCGCCCCTACGGTTATATTGTGGTTTACGCGATCGTGGTGCTGTAGGCAATACATTCGCCAACGAGTGTGCGGACGCAAGCTGGAAGTCTGGACGCTACGCACCGTTCGGGTTTCCCGCGCCTGCACTAAGACTTTGGTTTGTACGTTGAAGCAACGTGCAACTCTTTGAGCTGCTTTGCATCGACTCCGGAAGGCGCATCGGTCAGCAAACAACGCGCCTGTTGCGTTTTCGGAAAAGCAATGACATCCCGAATTGATTCTTCCCCAGCTAGCAACATCACCAAACGATCCAAGCCGTAAGCAATACCACCATGAGGCGGAGTGCCATATTCAAACGCCTCTAAAAGAAAGCCAAATTTATTGTGTGCTTCCTCTGGAGAAAGTCCAATCGCTTCAAAAACTTGCTCCTGAATATCCCGCTGATAAATCCGCAGACTACCGCCCCCAATTTCAAAGCCGTTGAACACCAAGTCGTATGCTTGCGCTTTTGCGGTTTTCAAGTCGCTTAAATCCTCAGGTAATGGTGCTGTAAACGGGTGGTGTAGCGCTTCTAGGCGCTGTTCATCAGCATTCCATTCAAACATTGGGAAATCTGTAATCCAGAGCAAGTTGATTTTGTCTAGATCTATTAACCCGAACTCTCTAGCAATAAATTGGCGCAGCCTATCTAAAGTTTTATTAACAGTAGCAGCGTCACCAGCACCAAATAGTAGCAAATGTCCGGGTTGTGCCCCTGTAAGCCGCAAAATTTCCTGTTTTTGTTCTTCGCTGAGGTTGTCTTTAATCGCGCCGATGGTATCTATTTCACCATCATCCCTTACCCGGATGTAAGCTAAACCTTTTGCACCAACTTCGCTCGCTTCTTTGAATAAGTCACCGCCTGGTTTGATCCGGACATTAGAAATGACATCATTGCCGTTGGGAATGGGAAGAATTTTGACAATACCACCATTCTTCACCACTTCACGAAAGACTTTGAAGCCACAATCTTTGACGACATCCGAGACATTAACGAGTTCCAAACCAAAGCGCGTATCTGGTTTATCACTACCATAACGCTCCATTGCGTCAGCGTAGGTGAGACGGGGGAAAGGACTGTGTAACTCAATACCCTTTACAGTCTTGAAGATGTGACAAACTAACTTTTCATTGAGTTCAATAATTTCTTCTTGGGACATGAAGCTCATTTCCATGTCCAACTGGGTAAATTCAGGTTGTCTATCTGCGCGTAAGTCTTCGTCGCGGAAGCAACGGGCAATTTGATAGTATCTGTCAAAGCCAGATACCATTAGCAGCTGTTTGAATAGCTGAGGTGATTGCGGCAAGGCAAACCATTCACCAGGGTTGACGCGACTTGGTAAGATAAAATCCCTTGCACCTTCGGGAGTGGAACGGGTAAGTATAGGGGTTTCGATTTCGATGAAGCTTTCTACATCTTCTAGGTAACGACGCATAGCTTTAACAACTTGATGACGCAGTTGCAGATTACGCGCCATGCGATCGCGCCGCAAATCCAAATAGCGATACTTCAGCCGTAAGTCTTCCCGCACCGTCTCGGCGTCTGCTGTGGAAATTTGGAAAGGAAGCTGTTTGCGAACGGGGTTGAGCAATTCAATGTGGTCCGCGTAGATTTCAACTTCGCCTGTAGGTAGGCGAGGATTTAGGGATTCTTCGGGACGTTGCGTTACTCTACCTGTAATAAAAACAACGTATTCACTGCGCAGAGCATTTGCCTGTTCGTAGGAATGTGGTGTGCGTTGGGGATCGCTAACAATTTGAACGATTCCAGAGCGATCGCGTACATCTAAAAATATCACGCCCCCATGATCGCGGCGACGGTCTACCCATCCGTTAATGGTGACAGTTTCTCCAATGTGTTCTTTTCGGAGTTCACCGCAATAGAGAGTTCGCATAGGTTTTAGTTCTTAATGTAGGGGCTAGATTGGCTTGTCAATATCAAAGCTCTCCTATTATAAAAAAGTATGGCAACGGATTACCTAACGGATATAACGGATGGTTTAATTGTGGGTTTTATAGATCAATCATCCGCTACATCCGCTACAACATCCGTTGCTACATCCGCGCTCAAAACCCTTGCCTCTCTAACGAGGACGCGGGGCTGTAAATGCTTCCCAAGCTGCTTGAGCGGCGTTTTGGCAGCGAATACCCAGTTCGGCAAAATCTTTCAAGAGCAAGTGCCAGTTTCTCTCAGCTTCCTCTTGAATTATCGTCCAAGAGCGTTCCAGGCGATCGCGCTCAATGAGTTTCTCGCCTTCAATTGCTTCCCGCGCCCGACGTACTGCATTCAAGTAGGTTTCGCGAGTGAGGGTACCTGCTGATTCTGCCTCGGCTTGAGCACGTCTAGTGAGAGCCTCAATCAGCTCTTTGGTTTCTTGCTTTACATCATCGGTAACGCCCGCCATCTCAGTCTCTACCATTTCATTGGTTTGAGGGCTAACTTGAACGACTACTAAGTTTTCTCCATTGTTGGCATTATAAGTCATAGCTAAATCCTCGTTTGTACAAGAAAATTGTTGATCGTTAGTTGCTATAATGAGATCTTGCACCATTATCAACAAGGCAAGAGAAACCGGGTTTCTAAAGGATAAATTAACGGTTTCAGCTTTACTGATTCGCTTATATTCCCGGTTTCTGGGGGTAGTGCAAGATGTAAGTATAGGTAATGGCTAATTGTCAATCATTGGCAAGGTGGGTGAGTTTGTAGGCTATCACGCCTTCGAGTTCATCCTCTGGTAATAAATTTTCCCACATTCGCACCACTGGTTCTGCGAATGAAGGAAGTAGCTAATTGTCATCAACAGGTCGCTCAACAAAGCTAGCAAAGCTGTAGATTTCAACTGATTTCTTATATTTTGCTTTCTTCGTAATGCTGTACTGAAAATACAATTGATTGCTAGCAACAGCATTATTTAAATCGCAATTTAATTGTATCGACCTCAACACAAATTCATCAGGTAGAAATTGTGCTCCAACTAAGTACGGTTTTCCGACTCAAGTTTTTGAAATCCCTTTGGAGATAGAACTAGAACATTTAGTGCTTTATAATACTTTATTAAAAAATCTGTTCTTTATAAGCATTCAATAAAAAGAGCATCGACCGACAGTAGTAAATTTAGTACGCTGTTTGTAATGACCTATGTCGGTGCTGCATACCAATCTTAAGCTTTAAAATGAATGTTATTAAAGAGGCTTCTGCCATTAATTTATGTGGTTTACTCTCAATATAACAATCCTATCTTATGAAGAAAAATTACTTTTTTTTAACAAATCGTCAAGACGCAGAGATAGCCAAGAAAAGAAAGAGAGAATTTGATGAATCTTTAATAAATGCTCTATAAAGAAAAGTTTGAAAAATAATTCTGTAAATACTTCTTTTTATATAGGTAGGTAGGAAAAGTAGGAAAATTGTAAAACAGTTGATAATATGTTTAATAAAGCAAAAAAAAAGTAATATTTTTATAAAAAAATGTAAAATAAATACTGGATTTTATTGTTTGTACAGAAGATAATAAACAAAAGAATGTTTTACCTTAAAATATTCAATACAACTTGCTTGAGTTCCCAGGCTACTGGATTGAATTATTGGCTGGAAAAACTGTAATTGCTGTATATAATAACACTATTAGTCTGATAAAAAGAGCTTTTGGCACGTCATTTGTATATTTTATTACTGCTCCAGACAATTCACCCTCCTTTGAGGCTCCCTGGGAAATCAGATAAATGAGTTATAATCTCCGAAGAAAAACTTAATGACGCAAAACACAAATAAAATTAGACTTTTGCAGAGTGTGGGAAGAACTCTGCAGGAATTTTTAGAGTTTATTATCAGCCCTTGGCATAATAAAGCAGCTGTTAAACTTCTGCAAAAGAAAGTTGATATTCTCGAACGACAGACGTATAAAGGTCTACCAAATACTGAAGAACGCCTAGAATCGATGATTCAATACTTGCAAGTCCAGATGGACAATCTGAAAGACGATACAAACACGCAGCTGGACAATATAAAAAAATACCAGATACCTAAGCAAGTAGAGGAGGTGCTAAAGCAGACAATTTATATTAGTCAAATCATTAGACCAACTGTTGAAGTGTTGATGGGCGAGCTAGAGGATAAAAAGCAGCGTACATTCGAGAATATTAGCGCCGCAGAAATTCAAGCAAGACAAGACAAACTTCAAGAAACCTTAGCACAAATTGAAAAGTTAACTGCATCATTCCCAAATCTGGAAGCACAAAGACCAGCCTCTCTTGAAGCAGGAAAGTGGTTATTGACTTGCCGAGTAGAATTGGCGCAAGCCGTGGCACTGGAGTTATTGAGTTCGCAACATCCTCAAGTAGAAGTATTTTGTCGTCACATCCGTCAATACTTGAAACTACTAGGACACTGCTTAGAGAATGGGATTGAACCCAATCTACTGTATCAAGGAGTCGTCACTCATCAAGACCCACCGGACGAGACATATTTGAATGCATTCAAGTTGATTAGAAATAAACACATCAGTGATTGGGAATCTTCAGAGCAAGTTTCTCCTCAGGCGGCTGAAGAATTAAGGAGATACTTCAGCTACCTCATCGATTACTTGGTTAATGCCTTAAATCTCAGATAAAAATTGACCAGTCAAACTAATTCGTAATTATTACCCACACTTTTACTTGCTGATATTTACGGACTAGTGCCTAGATATGCAGAGGTTTTTAGAAGCGGTTGAGTGCTAATTATGGTAAATTTATCGGACACGATATTTATGATGAATTACGAATTATTACTGAACTAGTTTTTAAAATGTTACAAGATACCATCCTACGTAATTCGCTCGCGGTTAGTTTGGGCGCAGTGGCTGGTGCTTTAAGTCGCTACTACTTAACATTGTGGTTTACCCAACGCTTCGGTATCAGTTTTCCCTACGGCACTTTTTTTATTAACCTGAGCGGTTGTTTCGTTATGGGCTTCTTTTATACCTTTGCTCTAGATAAAGTAGCAATTATTTCCCTAGAGGTGCGTTTGTTAGTAGCAACAGGATTTTTAGGAGCCTACACAACTTTCTCTACCTACGGTTTAGACACTATCACGCTACTGCATAATCGCAGTCTGACTGAGCGCGACTTTTTACTGGGCTGGCAGTGCAATACTAGGAATCATCAGCGTTCAGTTAGGCGCGATCCTAGCTATATTGTTAAGGTAAAGAATTGTTATGATCCAAACAGTCGAAATTTTTCATCATGTGCCTTAAGATAATCTCAGTATGGCTATTTAAATAATTATGGGTTGAGAAAAACGGCAGTGGCGATCAAAACAGCAATTGAACAATTGATTGCCCTACAAGGCGTCAGCAAATCCTATCAGCAGCCGAATGGTCAGCAAATCGTCATTTTGGAAAATATTAACCTGGAGTTACGCTCAGGGGAAATAGTCGCTTTGCTAGGTCCTTCGGGTTCAGGGAAATCTACCTTAATGCGGATGATTGCCGGTTTAATTCCACCTAGCGAAGGTAAAGTTATATACCATAACAGCCCTCTGGTAGGACTAAATCCAGGAGTAGCAATTGTTTTCCAAAGTTTCGCTTTGTATCCGTGGTTAACAGTACTAGAGAATGTGGAACTGGGTCTGAAGGCAAAAGGTGAACCCCCAGACGGACGACGGCAAAAAGCGCTACGGATGATTGACATTATTGGTCTGGATGGGTTTGAAAATGCTTATCCTAAAGAGCTTTCAGGGGGAATGCGTCAGCGAGTAGGATTTGCCAGAGCCTTAGCCGTAGAACCAGAATTGTTGTGTATGGATGAGCCATTTTCCGCTTTGGATGTGCTGACAGCAGAAAACTTGCGCTTTGAGTTATTAGATTTGTGGTTGGAGCGTCGCATACCTACTCAAGCAATTTTAATCGTCACCCACGGGATTGAAGAGGCAGTGATCCTGGCGGACCGGATTATCGTCTTGGGGCGTAATCCTGGAAGAATCCGCGCTGACTTTCCCGTCACTTTACCCCATTATCGCGATCGCAAACATCCCAGCTTTCAAGCTTTAGTGGATCAGGTTTATAAAATCATCACCAACCCTGAGCTAGAAGAGATTGATGAGCCACCACCCACTGTCTCTCCCCAAGAGCCAACTCCAGAGCCAACAAAGTATCAATCTTTACCACCAGTGCGAATTGGCTCCGTAGCAGGTCTTGTGGAACTTTTAGAGGATCGTCCCAAAGCAGACCTTTACCGTCTAGGTCAAGAACTGCAACTGGAAGTGGATGACATTCTGCCAATTGTTGAAGCCACTAAATTGATGAATTTTGTTGACTTGGCAGAAGGTGATATCAGCCTCACCCCTGTTGGACAAGAATTTATCGTCGGTGGGATTGATGAGCGTAAAAAGATTGTGCGAACTCAACTGCTGGAGCATATTCGCCTAGTCCAACAAATCTATCGCCTCCTACAAGCAAAACGCAATCAACGCATTCCCGAAGAACTGATTTTAGATATCCTAGAAAGTCACTTTAGTCCGGCTGAAGCTCAGCGGCAATTAAAAACTGCAATTGATTGGGGTCGTTATGCCGAGATTTACAGCTACGACGAGCCCTCTGGACAAATCTTTCTAGATCAACAAGCTGAAAGCGTTGAGCCTTTAGCTGTCAGCTAATTAATAGGGAGTGGGGAGTAGGGGAAGAAGGAAAA
>CAZZYE010000194.1:0-10434 GCA_964658145.1 uncultured Stigonema sp. | reverse complement strand
GCGCGTAGTTCATTTGTTCGCATTGAAAGGGCTGGCACTGCCCACCCTACACGAACTATCGAATGGGGCAAGATATCAGTTGACAGATATCAATAGAATTTCTAAGATTTAGGTCAGTGCAAGCCTTCCAAAGAATACCTCAATGCCACCTGTTCGCCTCATATCACCTTTGACTGCCACTAATCAGGAATTAATTAAGGTTTATGAAAGTGATTATGGCATTCTCTACCAGGGAGATTGTCTCAAGTTTTT
This sequence comes from uncultured Stigonema sp., assembly GCA_964658145.1. Classification (GTDB taxonomy): domain Bacteria; phylum Cyanobacteriota; class Cyanobacteriia; order Cyanobacteriales; family Nostocaceae; genus Stigonema. The sequence continues at coordinate 10,182 of CAZZYE010000194.1, read as the reverse complement.
AAATGCCCTTCCTGATGGTTGTGTAGATATTGTATTTGCCGATCCCCCTTTCAACCTTGGCAAAGATTACGGTAAAGGTGTTAACGACCAGATGAAATCTGAGGAGTATCTTGTATGGTCAAAGCAGTGGTTGAGTGAGAGTATTCGTGTGCTGAAGCCAGGAGGCAGTTTATTCATTTTTAACTTACCTAAATGGTGTATTGAATATGGTGCATATCTAAATCAAAAAGGTATGCTTTTTCGTCACTGGATAGCGTGCAGAATGCCTAAAGCTTTTCCTCGCGGTAAGAGAATGTCTCCGGCTCATTATGGATTGCTTTACTACACAAAAGGAGAACCAGCAGTTTTCAATAAAGTTTATACACCGATTCAAGTTTGCCGACATTGTGGTGGAGAAATCCGAGATTATGGTGGACACCGCAAAAAGTTAAATCCCAAAGGTATCAATTTAATGGATACTTGGGATGCTCCTGAGGATGTTTGGGAAGATGCTTCTGCTGATAACGCTGAGGAAACTTTGTGGACGGAACTTGAGGAAATGTGGAGTGATATTCCACCAGTGCGCCATCGTCAGCACAAGAACAGGGGAGCTAATGAATTAGCTCCTATCATGCTTGAACGCATCATTGCTATGGCATCGAACCCCGGACAAATTGTGATTGACCCCTTTGGAGGTTCTGGCACTACATTCTATGCAGCAGAGAAGCTGCACCGATACTGGCTAGGTACAGAAATTGGTGATATTGAGCCAGCAGTTAAACGATTAACCGACTTGGCGAACGGAAAGATTGAAGAATGGGAATCGGCAAGGGGAAAGAAAAAAGTAAAAATTCCACAAAATGATTCCACACAATTAGATTTATTTTCCTATTAATAAAGACACAAATTGCTTTAAATTTCTAGATTAAAGCACGACCATCTGTGCCTTTGGTAATTCTTGGCACACTGCTATCTAAAGCATCATGTTCAACCACAAATACTGCAAGGAATCCTTCGTTTATGTTAACTGCCCGCCACAGATCAAAGTAAGGTTCTAATTCTTCGTAATTTCCAACTCTGTCAGTAAGATAAGGGTACAGTCTTCTACTAGGAAGCACTAAGGCTGAACCCAGAAACACACCTCGTAAAAGTCCAAGAACCATTTTGTTAACTGCACGGTGACTCGATGAAATATTGCCAGTCTCCCATTCCAGGGCAAACGAATGTCCATTTAAGGCTTTGGTAGCATCTACTCGTCCTGGCGATCTAGTTGCATACGTTATTTTTGTCTCAAGTTGCCAGCCAAAATTTTCCTGAAGAGCCGCTATACAAGCATTTTTGATCGGCTTAACACCGTTACCATGCGGTGCTGGATTAATCGTGAAGTTTGATGTACCAGGAGGCCAAACAATCAACTCGATAGCACTGCAGATCTCATTTTGAATAACAGTCCACTGTTGGGACTCCTCAAAGCTACCACGACTAATTAGCGATACCTCTTGCACAATCTTCACAGTTTATTTTTTCCTTGGTAGGAGGTGGACATTAAGTACAACTGCAAAAATGCAAATATATCAAAAATTGTCGGTAGATAGCCTCTGGCGTGGGAGCTTTGCGAGGTAAGCACCAGCTACATCGATAGGTTGGGCGGGAATGCGATCGCCTAACCGGTTATTATCGGGTTGCTTTGGTGGTACGTGTGCGATCCGCACAGTAGTCGTTGAGGAAACGGGCGATCGCTTCTTACTGGAGTTTAGACTAAAAGCGAGCGATCGTGAGCAAAGCTAACCGGTGCTTTGATCAACTGTCCCAAAAACGACCCATAATGACTTAAGTAGCTTCTAAGGAGAAGATCATGACAACCGCTCGTTCCTACATTACAACGCCAGATACGGCTCCGAACTTCTGGCAGATCCGCAATCTTTGGCGCGTCATGGCGACGGGCATCCAGACTGGCGGCTCTTTCTGTGCACTGGACCAGCTTGTGACCACCGACGGCGGCGGTCCGTCCACGCACACGCACACGCAGGACGAGGGGCTGTACGTCGTCAGCGGTCACTGCACCTACAATGCGGCTGGACAAGTCATCCCTGCTGGGTCTGGATCATTCGTTGCCATCCCGCGACACACCGAACACTCGTTCGTGGTGGATGCGCCGGGCACCCAGCTTCTGAACTTCTACCTACCCGCCGGCTTCGAGATGATCATCATGAGTGTCTCTGTCCCGGCGGAGCGGAACGAACTGCCTCCGCCCGATGCCGACGTGCCACTCCCTCCACGTCGGTTGGTCGAGCAGCTCAACCGAGACTATGGTGTAACCGAGGTGCTCGGCAGGCAGTTCGCGGACCCGCCGAGCGAAAACAACATGGTGACCAAGCCGACGCCCGGAGCGAGGGTTCATCCCTTTCGTTCAGATGTCGCTACCTCACCGTCCTACTGGTACGCGAACGGTCTATTTACCGTGCTTGCGGATGGTCCCTCGACTGACAATAGCTACTGTCTGTTGGAGCAACTGCTTCCCAAAGGTCCGTCGGCACCACCGCATCTGCACGAGTGGGCGGACGAGGTTTTCTACATACTCGACGGTGAAGCCGAGTTCCTGCTGGGCAACCGGATTGAGACTGCGGGCAAGAACGCCCTCGTGTTCGTCCCGAAAGGAACCGTCCACGCCTTCCGCATAAACAGCGAGACCGCCCGCCTGTTGAACCTCTACACGCCGGCAGGCTTTGAGCGCTGCGTCGCCATGCTCGGCTCCCCGACGCAGTCGAAGACCCTTCCGCCGCCTGGCTGGACTCAAAAGGAGGTGCCGGGCGACCAGCGTACAAGGCTGTTCGCCGATATTGGCATGCGACCGGTTGCCGTTCCCGACCCCTTCAGATCTTAAACGTCTGGAGTTTAGACTAAAAGCGAGCGATCGTGAGCAAAGCTTACCTAAGTTTAAGGTATAAAAAATAACCTGTTTTAGGGCAGCAAATTATACAAGCACTATGAGAGTGAAAGTAAGCCAGGGAAAAAAAAGCAGTCAGTTGTGTTGAACTGACTACAAATTGGTCAATGCTCTCGAAAAGAAAGATTTTTCAGATTGACCATGACATTAAATAAGCTTAAACAATTCCGGTGTAGTGTGTACACCATTCTGGGTAATGCGCTCATATGCTCTGTTTGACTTAATGGACGCAGTATTAGTCACAACCCCATCATCAACTAATCTTTAAGTGCGATCGCCATCCGGTAACCCAGTGCATCCAAAAACTCAATCAGACTGTAAATTTCAGCACCTCCAGTTTCCAAGAGCATTTTGTCGAGTTTTTCATAGTACTGTCTGGCTTTTTCCGAGAGATTATCAGACTGACGACGCGCATCAATAACATCTTTGAGCACTGAGCGGAGCAGTTCAGGTTCAGGACCAACTTCATCCAATTCCAAAAAAACTCCAATATATCCAGCCGCTCTTTCGGGGTCTTTGAGAGATGAAATCAAGTACTCTTGGTAGCTGCTACTTGTTGGCGCTTTCACGTCTTTCATAATCTTTCCAATATTCCTTAGCTCTGTGAATATCCTGTTCTTGACTGCTTTTATCTCCTCCACAAAGAAGAAGTACTATTTTTGAACCTATTTGACCAAAATAGACGCGATACCCTGGACCATAGTCAATTTTAAGTTCACACACTCCTTCTCCAACAAAGCGATAGTCTCCCAAATTGCCACATGCAACTCGCTTCAGCCTCTTCTCAACTTTATCTACGGCTCTAGTATCTCGCAAAGAATCAAGCCATTCTACAAAAGGGCGAGTCCCGTCTGCAGCTAAGTAGTTCTGAATTTCTCTCGGTTGGACTTCCACACAACGATCGTCAGGATGATAATTTCGTGCAAAGACTGGCAACGGCGAAGGTACGAGATATAACGGATAATTTGATTGTGGGACGACGAGATAACGCATCCGCTATATCCGCTACAACATCCGCTGCCACCAACTTGCACTTAAATCAACAACCGCGCCAAACTAGGCAACGCCTCTCCATATGTAGGATGAATATGCACCGATTGTTCCAGCAATTGCCAACTTGCTCCCGCTTCCATCAAAGACAAAAACACATGAACTAACTCAGCCGCTTCGTATCCTACCAACGTTGCCCCTAAAATTTTATTAGTATCGTCATCTACAACCATACGATAAAATCCCAAGTCGTGACCCCATTCAATCGCACGGGCAATGTTAGCCATTGGCAAAGTTACAGCACGCGCCTTCAAACCCTTTTTCTGAGCAGCTTCTAAAGTCAGACCAACACGCCCAACCTGTGGTTCTGTGTAAACTGCATAACCTAAAACTCGGTCATCTCGTGTGCGATTTTCACCATTTAAAATTCCCTTCAAGCGCCGATAATCTTCCCAAGAAACATGGGTAAATGCAGGTTGTTTTGCCACATCACCAATGGCATAAACTCCAGGACTAGTTGTCTGGAATTTGCTATCAATTTTAATGTAGCCTTTGTTATCTAATTCAATTCCAGCCGCCTGAGTATTGAGAGCTTTTGTGTTAGGCTGGCGTCCAGTAGTAATCAGCAGTGCTTCGCCTTGTAATTCCTCACCGTTACTTAGGGTAAGGGTAAAGATATTATCAGCGTGTAGAGACGTTGCATGCAACGTCTCTACATTGACATTAAAATGTAACTTAATACCGTCTCGCTCCAGGGCTTGGGCTAAGACTTCGCTGACTTCAGGTTCTTCTTGACTAAGAACGCGATCGCCCCGCACAATCATCTGTGTTTCACTACCTAATCGTGCTAATCCCTGCCCTAATTCTAAGCCGATATAGCCAGCACCCATCACTAAAGTTCGCGGTGGTAATGAGTGCAAATCAAAGAAATTCAAGTTCGTCAAATAAGGTGTACCTGCCAAACCTGGAATATCAGGAATCAGGGGAGATGTACCAGTGTTAATCACGACCAAAGGTGCTTGAACAGTGACGCCACCGCCTGTTACTGTATGTTCTCCGGTAAAAGAAGCTTCAGCTTTTATGACTTTTACACCAGCATCTTCTAAACGACTTTTCACACCGCTATTGAATCGAACACGAATACCACGCACCCGTTCCATAACTGCTGGGAAATTAACATTAACTTCAGTATGAATGCCTAATTTATCTGCTTGTCTTGCCCTACCTGCCGCGTGGGCTGCTGCTAAAAAAGCCTTGGAAGGAGTGCAGCCATAATTAATACAACTTCCACCTAATGCACCGCGTTCAAATAACACAACATTTTTGCCTTGTTTGGCTAAATCTGTTGCAAAGGGGACGCCACCTTGACCACTACCAATAATGATTGCATCTGCTGTTTCCATAAATACCACCAATAATCCACGTTCCATCTGACTGAGAGTGCATAAATTCAGTTCACTTACACGTACTTAAGAATATAGCGAAACGGACTTATGTCCGATCGCGCTTTCAAACCAGAATTAGTTGAGGTGATTTATGTAGAGATGCACTCTGGCAATTCCCACACAATCAAAATTTTGGATAGGGCGTAAGTTCTAGATGTCTATGCAGTCAAGTCAGGAGCAACACAACTTATTCCGTGGCAACACGGAGATTACCCTGGCATGGGGTGTTCCGCAGCTTTAAATGTTCCAGGTTGGGCAGTAAATTCCGTACCTTGTGTGGTTACATTTGTTGTCTTATTTGCATAGCCTGCTATTAACAAGACCGTGATACCTAGAATTGCGTACATACTTAAACTTCATAACTTGAAAAGCCTGAAACCTACAACTAACGCGAATTTACCACATAGTATCAGTTACAAAATTAATTTAAGCTGAGAATTTGTTGAATATTTTGGCTTTTTATATTTATGAAATTTTTATAAATTAAATATCAATACCTGACTTTGACATCATTTAATTGTTGTGTTAAATTCTTCTTAGTAAATTGTAAATTTTTGCAAAAAAAATACAATATCATAGATAAGCTTTATTTTTTTTTCAAAATAGTTATCAGGTGGAAAAGCTGGAAATGTCAGCATCAAATTTTATTCGCCAAGCTTCTCGCACTCGTTTTCTAAAGCGATTTTTCAAGTTTCACACAGCTACTCTGATTTTATTAGGCATAGTTGGATTTTTTAGCATTATCGTTACAGAATGGTTTGCTGGTGAAGACAGAATCAGTAGAATTTTTGCACAGCTTCAAGCGTTGCAAGAAAACCCACCAATCTGGCTAGAAGTGCCAGTGGTGAGTCAAAAATATTTGCTAGCACCTACTTTGGCATTGTTTTTAACTGTGTTGCTAGTGATGAAAATTTCTCCTCAACCTCGTGCTTGGTCGCGGCGGCTGGTGGTAGGAATTTTAATCACTTTAAATTTACGGTATATTCTGTGGCGATCGCTTTCTACCTTGAATGTTGCAGATCCGCTGAATGGGGTCTTTAGCCTGGGGTTGTTCTCCCTAGAAATGTTAGTACTATTTGGTGGCACTATCCAGCTATTTTTAATGCTAAATGTCAAAGACCGACGCCACGAGGCGAATAGGAATTCAATAGCTGTTATTGATGGTAGCTTCGTCCCTGCGGTTGATATTTTAATACCAACATATAATGAACCTATTTTTATACTGCGTCGCACAGTTATCGGTTGTCAAGCTCTAGAGTATGCCAATAAAAATATTTATATTCTCGACGAAACCCAACGTCCAGAAGTAAAAGAATTAGCTCAATATTTGGGGTGTGAATATATAACGCGACCGGATAATCGCCATGCCAAGGCAGGAAATTTAAATCATGCGATCGCCAAAACCAATGGTGAACTAATTGTTATTTTCGACGCCGATTTTGTTCCCACTAAAAACTTTCTCACTCGCACTGTTGGCTTTTTTCAAGATAAAAAAGTGGCACTGGTACAGACACCCCAAAGCTTTTATAACGCTGATATTATAGCTCGTAATCTTGGCTTAGAAAATATTCTCACCTCAGACGAAGAAGTGTTTTATCGGCAAGTTCAGCCGATTAAGGATGCAGCCGGCAGTGTAGTTTGTTGTGGCACTTCCTTTGTGATTCAGCGTAGTGCATTAGCTGCTGCAGGAGGCTTTGTCACAGATTCTTTATGTGAGGATTACTTCACGGGAATTCGTTTATCTGCCCTTGGCTACCGCTTGATTTATTTAAATGAAATATTAAGCGCTGGTTTAGCAGCAGAAAACATTGCCGCCTATGCAACTCAACGGTTACGATGGGCTAGAGGCACACTCCAGGCATTTTTCATTAATTCCAATCCTTTAACTATTCCTGGACTAAGTTTGATTCAAAGGTTAGCGCATTTAGAAGGATTGCTAACTTGGTTTAGCAGCATTTCCCGCGTTTACTTTCTCTTAATGCCGTTAGCTTATTCATATTTAGGCGTAATTCCTATCCGAGTTACAACAGCAGAATGGTTATATTTTTTCTTACCTAGCTACTTAGTAGGATTTGCTGTATTTGCTTGGTTAAATTATCGCTCACGTTCGGCTTTACTATCTGAGATTTATTCCATATTACTATGTTTTCCTTTAGCCTTGACTGTGATCCGAGTCATACTGAACCCTTTCTCTAAAGGGTTTAAAGTCACACCCAAAGGAAAAGTCAGCGATCGCTATACTTTCAACTGGAATTTAGCCTTACCCCTAATTATTTTGTGGATTGCCAATGCTGATAGTTTGTGGCGAATTTCCGGAATATGCTTGGGCACTTGGGCTTGCAATACTACAGTTCTGCCAATTGTCCATCAAATTAAAGGTATCAGCTTGGGTGGGTTGTGGAGTGCTTATAATTTGCTCATCATTAGCGTTGCCCTGTTGATTTTGCTAGATGTACCCAAACCAAATTTACATGAATGGTTTGATTTACGGCGAGTTGTACAGTTAAGTGTTGGTGAACAGAGTGTTTGGGGAGTGACTACAATGATTTCTGAAGTAGGCGCTGAAGTTGCTCTTACTCAGAGTCCTGCCATTGATTTATGTGAAAATCTGACGGTAAAACTAGAAATTGCTGAGGAAAATTTACAGCTTGATGCAAATATTATTCGTAGGGGATTTAAAGATGAATTTCCCACAGTAAGAGTGAGGTTTGAATCAGTGAGTTTGAGTCAAAACCGTCGCTTGGTGGAAATATTATTTTGTCGTCCAGGACAGTGGAAGCGCAACAAAACACCAGGAGAATTGCATTCGCTGTTGCTGATATTTAGAATTTTACTGAAACCACGATTTTTATTTGATAGACGAATTGATCTGAGAGCTAAAGCAGTTGCTAAAGTTTAAGACTTATGCACCAATATGGTTCAGTTAGTAGTGTTAAGGAACTGAAGATCCCCCCAACCCCCCTTAAAAAGGGGGGCTTGTTCCCCCCTTTTTAAGGGGGGTTAGGGGGGATCAACGCCTTAACTGAACCGTATTGACTTATGCACACTCCACGAATTATTGGCGCTCTTGGCACGGCAGTCGCCTACGGAGGGAAACCCTCCTGCAGCGCTGCCTCGTCTTGGCGGTTCGATAAATCAGGGTTTCTGGCAATTTTTGCGTAAGTCTTAAAGTTTAAGATTTGCTTAATTTAAATACTGAGTAATAGTTATCCTTGTAAACAATATTTTCCTGAAACTTGTACTTTTTTTCTATTCCCTTTCGCAATTTTGCTGAAGGATTTAGTAAAAACACATTGGTACCCTGGGGGATTTTAGGAATATTGTTGCCCTTGACTAACTGAAACCTTACTTTTGGCTCCGCAAGATAGCTAAGAGAAAAAACATTCCCAAAATTAATGCCAAAAGAATCACTAATCAAAAGTGGCCGTTCTGCCTGATTAATGATTTTAGCAACTTGTGGATTCCCATAGCTCACAGCCTTACTCCACCAAGTTTCTGCCAGAGAACTCACCCCACAAGAAAGCACACCACCTATAATCACTAGTACCATAATAGTTTGCCAGATTTGGCGGCGTAACAAACTTCCGTTGTATAGTTGATAAGCTAACAGGTAAGCTACAGCGAGTTGAATACCTAAATAAGAAGGCATTAAATATCGCGGTGAAAGCGATCGCACACCCCCAAAAATCAAATCTGGTAGCATGAGAGGAACTGCTGGGACGGCAATTAATGTCACGATAAACAACCAGACTTGTGGATGAGTGGTACGACAAAGAAAATAAATTGAATATCCTACCAGGATTAAGAAAATTGGCGTGATTAGATAGCTGAAAGGATTTTCAAAGCCAAAGTCTAAATCAAAAAAAATCCGGCTGTTCTGCATGAGCCAAGATTGTATTAAAGTCACGAAGGGCACTTTCATCGCTGTCCAGCCTGTTGTGTGACGCACTTGGTCAAAGTTAGCTAGCACAACTACAATCCAAGGCGTGAAAACTAAAAAAGCCGCCAGCGATGCTAAGAAATAAGCTTTTACTGTCTTAGTCCAGCGGTATTTTTTCATTGCAGTTACATAAATTCCATGCGCAACTGCCACGAATCCACTTAATAAGAATGTATAGAGGCTGAGTGCCAAAGTTACTGTATAAATTCCCCAAGTCAAGATGCGCTTCGACTCTAGCTGTCGAGTTGATTCCAACCGCATGGCTCGTAGCAGTGAGGCACTGGATAGTAATATGGTGACTACCCACAGCATATATTCTCGTGCTTCTTGGGCGTAGATCAGGTGAATTGGAGAGATTGCGATGAGTGCGATCGCCAAATATGGTAGCGATAAGGGTACCGTAAATAATTCTCGGCATAGCCAATAAACGCACGGAAAAACTAGCAAGCTAATCAACGCAGACAAACTTCTGATCGCCGTCACCGAGTTGCCAAAGATTTGCACCCAAATTCTGGCTATTACATAATAGAGTGGTGGATGTTGCGGGTCTTCGATTGCCAAAGATTTAATTGTGTCGCTTAAACCTTTTTCGGAATTGGGACGCTGGAACTTGGCAAAAGCTTCCCTAGTAATGACACGACCATTGAAGATTTGCTGCTTTACTTCAGCGACTGTGTAACCAGAAATTCGCAATGAGGTATAGGTTTCATCATGCCAGTAAACTTTGCCGTCGAGGTTAAGGAAGCGAAAAAATGCACCCACCACCAACACGACGATAATTAACAACCGCAACCAATTTGGAGCAAGTTTGAGATGCCGCATAGCTAGGTGGTTCAAGAAGTTGTAGAAAATTACCCTGTCAAAATAATTCGTAATTCGTA
>CAZZYE010000193.1:912-10435 GCA_964658145.1 uncultured Stigonema sp. | reverse complement strand
CCATAGGACTCGCGTCCCTTAGGCAATCCCATGTTCCGTCACTGATGAACGTATCTAGAACGACTTAGGCTCCTACTCATATCCTTAAATGAGTTCATTACTCATCGCTCCTCGGTCGGGGTGTATCACTAACGAAAGTTGATTTAGTGACTACCAAAGGACATCGGTGTACAAACGTGATACCGAAGGATGTGCAGTTCCACCGCTGGATATTAGGGTTTAAGCAGTTTGGCTTTAACCCACTCGGTAGGGCGTTGCAGAGCCATAACATACACGTTTTCTGTTATTCTCCGCTTTACGAACATGCTCTTGTCCCCTCGCCCTTTCGGGTCTAGGTAAGTTGTTCGCCTTGGAGTCGATTACCCCGAACTCCAGCCAACTTTGTTGGCAATTCAATCAGTGCGTACCACGGCGCACATTTTCACTTCATCCGGCTTCTAGATAATCGAGCCATTGTCATTGGCACATCTTAGAAATTATCTAAAATCTTAAGGTCAGATTCTAGATTTTGGTTAGCGTTTAATTGCTGGCATGTTCCAGTGCGTGATTCAACTCGCGATTTATCACCGCTCTCGCGCCAAGTTTTCAGCGTCCCTTCTAGTTTTAACATCATGACAATGTTTGTGTAGTAATTGGAGATTATCATACCTATCTAAACCACCAAGTGATTTTGGGACGATATGGTCAACTTCAATTAAATCACCGTGTCGAAAGTTTGTTCCGCATTCAGAGCATTTACCAAACTGAGTTTTGAGTAGTTTTTGTACTCTTCCTCTGATTGGAATGTATTCCCTAAGTCTTTGTCCCCAGTAGATTTCATCCCCGTCAAATGGGCTTCTTGTTCTTTGAACCTTAACATGACGTTTGATTTTTATGGAGCCATGCTTTATCAGTTTTATTCCGTCATGAGTTTCAAAGCTCCAGCCATTCCGCCAATATTTCCTCATGGTAGATTTCGCACCTTTGTGAGATTTTGTTTTCTTCAGTGCCCATGCTCTGAGCATCTCGAAAACAACAAAGTCACAGTATGAGAATACCAGGCTGGATGCTACATGTTTGTAGTAATTACACCAGCCTTGGATAATCGGGTTTAGTTTCTTAATAAGTTCCTCCTGGCTAACATTCTTATGTTGGTCAATGATTTTTCCGATTTTATTCAGATGTTCTTTGACTGCCTTCTTGGATGGTCTTATTAGATTCTTGAATCCTAGATTTTGTCCTTTGCCGTTGTGTGCAGCCCTGTATTTTCCTACTTGTAAGGGGCGAATATTGAAGCCAAGAAATTCAAAACCTGTTGACGTATGACATATTCTTGTCTTCGATTCCTTAAATCTTAGGTGATATTTCCCTAGTAGACTTTCGATTTCTTCTTTAATTTTTAGTATCACTTCCTTTTGAGGATGTAGTACTACAAAGTCGAGTAGGCGACCAGCGAGTTGCCAAAATATTGGTACTTTTCTGTCCGCCCCTCTCCGAACCGGGCTTACGCTTTTCAGAGTACCCGGCACTGAGCGTGTTTCCACATTCGTGGGTGTTCTTGGGATTACAAGTCCAGCATGAATGTCCATGTGGCACCAATACTTCTTGGTTAAGGTCAGAATCAGGTAAATTAAAGCTTGTCCCTTGAAATAGCTTAGGAACCAATGCATCTCAAAGAACTTTCCATGATTTCCCGGGTGATTGAATGGCGACGTGGTGTTCAAAGCTATACAATCTGTTATATCTGCCGATGTGATCGAACAAACTCTTTGTCAGACAAAGAGTGTGGAAGAACGCAAGCGTAAGCTTCCCGGACAACTGGTAATATGTCTGGTAATAGCAATGAGTTTGTGGTCAAGTGATTCAATGGCAACCGTCCTGAGAAATCTCGTCAACGGTTTGAGTAGACAATGGACGCGACTGGGACAGTATTGGAAAGTACCTAGTAGTTCATCAATTACCGAAGCACTAGAGAGAGTGGGGTGTCGGGTGATGAGTCAGCTATTTGCACTCCTTGGTGAAACCCTTAGCTACACCTGAGACTCCCGGAGCGTTTCTGGGAGGACTAAGAGTAATGGCAGTAGATGGAACAGTGTTGGATGTGCAAGGGTAGCACTGCCAATGCCAGAGTCTTTGGATATCCAGGTAGCCGTCCTGGTACAAAAGCTGCATTCCCAAAAGTCCGCTAAGTACACGTCATCGCAAAAAAGGGTCGGAAATAGAGGAAGATATTTGTTGTCGGGTGGCACAAAAAATCAGACATGCAAGGACGTATCTCAAGTATCCAGGTGGAAATGACGGCGGAGCAAGAACGTGTATTGAACAGTTGGTTGCGTAAGTCAACAACCCCTGTGGGTTTGGCAAAACGCGCCCGTGCAATATTAATGTTGGCATCAGGGGAAACTTTTAGTAAAACCAGTCAGTATGTTGGAATGGGAGAACGTCACATAAGAAAGTGGGCAAAACGGTTCGTACAAAAAGGTATCGAAGGATTATATGATGGCAAACGACCGGGACGACCCCCGGTTTTTTCCCCCTCAAGTTGCGTTGTATCTGGTTAAAATCGCTTGTGAGCGACCTGATATGATGGAGCGTTCATTATCACAGTGGGACTGTACAGAATTAGCACGAAGCCAAAAAAGGGGAACTGCGTTGTGCCCCACCAACAGGTTATGTTTATGACCCGGATGGCAAACTGGTGCTAGACTCAGACGAGGGCGTAGTAGCAGCCATCCGTCTGGTCTTCCAACAGTTTGGCTTGTTAGGTACAGCTTTTAAGGTGATGCGCTACTTTGCCGAACATGAAATTCCGTTCCCACGCAGACTCTGGCGACCAGGGCAGATGGGTACGCTCCACTGGGGACCGGTTAACCTCAGCCGTATCACTGCTATCCTACGCAACCCCACCTACACCGGCACTTATGTCTACGGCAGACGCCGCAGCTTGCCAGTGATTGAATCGGGACAAATTGCTAGGATTAAAACCCAACAGTTGCCCCAAGAAGAATGGAAAGTCATAATTTACAACTCTCATCCCGCCTACATTAGTTGGAAGGAATATCAGGACAATTGTGAGCAACTGAGGCGCAATCATCACTCTGGTGTCTCCTATGGATGCTCTGGCACACCCAGAGAGGGATTTGCTCTTTTACAGGGATTGGTAATTTGTGGTAAATGTGGACGCCGCATGAGTCCTCGTTACCACGGTACTGGAGGAACAAGAGCTGCCTATGAGTGTAGTCAACGCCGCAAACAAGATGGTTCGGTTGGTATTTGTTGGAGTGTGGCGGGTGCAGCTATCGATAAGGCAGTTGCGGCTCACGTTTTGGAAAGCATCACAACGGAGCAACTTGATATTTCCCTAAGTGTACTGGAGGAATTGGAAAATCTTGCCGCTGAATTGGAACACCATTGGCAATTACGACTTGAAAGGGGGCAGTATGAGGCTGAGCGTGCTTTCCGACAGTATGATGCTGTAGATCCAGAAAATCGTTTAGTGGCGCGGACACTGGAAAGACGTTGGAATGAGAAATTACAACAATTAGCTGAATTAGAGTCCGCATATGCTTGTGCATGTTCTGTACACAGACTGGAGTTATCTGCCGCACAGCGCCAACAAATTCTCGATTTAGCTAAGAATATTCCCGCGATTTGGCACGCCCCAACCACCACAGCTATTGAGCGCAAAGAAATGCTCGGACTGCTGGTCAAGCAGATTGCTATTACTCCGGTAGAATATCCAGACCGCTCTACTCGTATCCAAATACTCTGGCACACTGGAGTCTCTACGGAGTTGCTAGCGACTCGCCAAACTACTAAAGATAGACTGCGAACACCGGATGAAGTTGTCGCACTTGTTAGGGAATTAGCTGTGGGTCGAACTGATACCGAGATTGCCTATGAGCTTAATCGCCGAGGGTTGGTGAGTGGAAGAGGTCGCCCCTTCACTGCCGATTCAATCGCTTGGATTCGGTGGAAATTTCAAATTAACAAGCCTTTGAGTGACCCAAAAGTGGCTCACCAGAAGGGAATTACTCCCGAAGGCTATTATTCTACCAGTGCTCTTGCAGAAAAACTGGGCGTGGGGATTCACACGATTTACTATTGGCGAGACAAAGGAATTATTCAGGCGTTTCAAGAGGTAGCAGGCGGTCCTTGGTGGTATCAAGTCACACCATCCGTTTTAGAAACACTGCGTTCTAAAATCCACCGTGTACCAGTTAAATCTGAATGATTTTCCCAAAATAATCGCCTCAAATCATTACCCTAAGAATTAAATTTAGCTAACCCCCTTTGGGACAAGGAACTCAAAGGGGTTTTATTGTATACTTAGTACGTTGACTGAGCTAAATTTTTGACCATCAAAATCCCAAGCTATCCCATCTGGATCATGCCCTGAAGTCCATTGTCCAAAATTTTCTTTGTTTTTGTTACGACTAATTGCACCTTCAGAAACACTTAGTCGCCTAGCTAAAGCAGCACCTGTGAAATTGTTGGCAATGTCGCTATTGCCTTGACCCGACATCGACCCAGGTAGCTAACTACCATCCTCACTTTTATACTGATAAGCCTGCTTGAGGAATGCTACATCTTCAAGCAGGCTGGTAACTTTCCCTCTAAATCATCAAGACGTTCTGACCGACTTGGTAGCTCACTATTGGCGGTAGGTGTGCCACCAAAAAAAATAAGCTTCAAGGATTGCCTCGTGTGCCTGTCAAATCTGAATAACTATTTTTGAGCCAGTTGCAGCGCAGCGGTGACTGCCCGCTTTGAGAGTTATAGTACATCACCAGTAACCCTGATAGCGGGCGGTCAGCAACTGGCATCGGGGGGAGTCCTGAGGGCGGGCGGTAGCCCCCCTCGTGCAACCAGGGGGCTACCCGACAATCTCTGGTTGCGGGGTATTCATTTTTATCAACTCACGGGGTGGACTACCCGGTACTGCTGCGAAATGTTTGACCGTCAAAATGCCAAGTTATCCCGTCTGGGTCATGTTGACTAGTCCATTGCCCAAAGTGGTCCTTTGTCTTGTTACGACTGATACTACCACCAGAAACGCCTAACCGCCGTGCTAAACCAGCGCCTGTGAGATTGTTTGGGATTTGGCGGGGCAATTCCATTGGGGAATGTGTGTCTGTTGTTTCCTCTGTTGGCACATCTACCTCTATTTCCAGATTCGGTGTACTTTCTTGTGACTTACTTAGTAGCTCACCTACGACCGTCATGTTTTTCCTCTCCAATGGCTTTGCCACTGACTTACTCTCTGATCGAGTTATTAGTGACTGACTTGGTAGCTCACTTGCTGGAAACATGGTTTCACTTTCCCTACAGGAAATCTTTTGCGCATCACTTTCTCGCAAGGTTGGCTGTGTCCGATCGGGTAGCTCACTACGAGTAAGTGTATTTAATTCCAATTCACCATCGCGGGCTAATAGTGATTCACTTCGTGGCTCACAAGCATTGGTGTATGCATTTTGGTGGCTCGACTCCCTGTTTCCAGTCACATTCCTATTCATGTCCGCCGTAAGTGACTCACTATTTGGCTCACTTGTTGCCCCATCTACTTTTGACTCTGACCAAGGTGGCTCACCAAAAGCCATTTTGGATTGACTCATTGCCGACGCATGGAAACTCGAAAAAACGGAACCCTCTTGCTTAGATTGCTTGGACCCATCACTCTTCCGATTTGGCGTTCGCGTTAGCAAAGCGTTAGCGACGTTAGGAGCTTCAGGGGCGACCACAGGAGAAGACAAAAAAGGGCAGGCTTCTTCATTAGATGTATTAGACTCATCACGGACAGTAGAGGCTATAAAGCCTGCCCTTTTTTGCAAGCCGTACCTTGGTGGGGGAGGTGTTATTAGGGTTCCGTTTTTTCCCGAATTTTTGGACGCCTGCTTCAGGTGTGCAACTTCCTCAAGCAGGCTAGTCACCTTCATCTCTAAACTCTCAACACGCTTAGAGAGCGCAGATGGCTCACTCAATGACTCATCAGGTGTGCTACTAAAAAAGTACGCCTCTAGAATTGCCACAATCGCTGCCGAATCTGACTTAAAACCTTGCTGTCGCTTAAATTCCAGCAAGCGCTCGTAGATTCGTTGCGGTGGGTAGGCTGCGACACGAGGATTTTCTGTTGCCATCAAGATCTAAAAGTTTGTACGAACCTAGTTTACAATCTTCTTGACTCACTAGTAGCTCACTAGGTCGGCAACTCTTCTTGGGTGTTTTTTCCTGATCGCTCCACCGCAAGTTGACTCTTTACTTCACTAGTTTACCCCCCTCTTTGACTCACTGGTAGCTCACAAGTGGGCGACTCTTCTTAGGTGTTTTTTGACGATCGCTCACGATGAAGTTGACCCATCAGCCATCAAAGTAGTGGACAATATCATTGGAATCAAAATATCCCTCAAGTTCCTTGTATTAAGGTGCAATATGAATACACCGTCGGGATCCCGAGCGGTCGAAACTTACCGTTGGGCTTAGGAATTTCTACACGACGCGTCGGTAGGCTATTCCCACCTTTCCAATTGTTTACCAGGTTCACCCTAGCTTCTGGGGTATTGACAATTTCCTTGTCGATGCCTGCCGTTGCTTTACCTTGGTTGGTTTGGGTGATGCGTCGAACTGACAATAGTAGATTTGCGTAGCTTCTTTGCATTAACTTCTGTAGGCTTCTTAACTTACGGAAGTTACCAAGCTTTCTCGCACGAAAGATTCTTTGGCGTAGGTTTCTCACAGCTTTGTTAACTTTTCTCCAGTTAATCTGGTTCCAGTTCTCTAACTGTTTCTTTAGTCCGTTTGCTGTCATTACTGACACCATCTAACTTGTCCTCAGATTTGATTCCTAAAAATGCAAGTTTTTCTTTCGTATAAGACCCAGAAGAAGTCTGCTTTCCTTTCGGTCAAGAGTAATGTTTCAACTCTTATCTGGTTGATTAAAACCAGCATTCGCTTTTTCTTCCATCCTTTGCCCTCCAGAGATTTCTATCTTTGTTACCTCGGACTTACTAAGAGTAATCGACCTCTCTTAGACTCTGTAGGGTTTACCCTGTTGTATCGTTTAGTTGTCTGTCCCCGAGTAGGTGCTATCTATTCTGCGATGTTCGTTATGTTCACACGATTTATAGAAGCAGAAACTATAAATCCTATCCATTTACCTTTTGGTCAGAGCCTATCAGCCTGATTTGGCTCTTTTTCGTATAACGCAGTTTAACGATAGTTTACTCAAGTTCACCATTAGGGAACGGTGAACTAGCCCCTGACCGCCTTAGGCTGGCAGCTTCGGTTACATTCGTGGTCTGCACTCCACCTTGTTCATTACTTACTTGAGGTGTGACCGGACTATTGCTAGTCTTTTACGTAGGGGTGGCGGGTGTGAAACCGCAAGGGTTGTGGCTTCCCGTACTAAACGACCTTTTTCAGGTCGCGCTCAAGTCAACGAATCGCACGATAACCCGCAACTTGGGTTAATATCTGTGCTGAGAGCGATTAATTAGGCAATGGGTATCTTCCAGGACACTCCCCCCTGAACGGTTACTCCAGGATTGACTGAAAGTAAAGCACTATTTCGTCGAAAATTCCTGGTTGATTCAAAAAAAGCCCCTACGCTTACGAGTTAAAGAGATACTAAAACCATACCTTTAACTGAAAATTTTGCATAGTTCTGGATGGGATTGATAATTATTCTCATGCAGGAGAATTGCTGTGTGTTACACTTCATTAACGCACTCTACAAAAGCGGCGATCACATGATCTCACTGCTTTGATTAGAACCACACTAACCCAAATAATACATAATGGGCATCACTCCAGAAACTACCCCATTGCGCATTGGTTACTGTAATAGGATTAACAGGAACTCCATTTTGACCTATTATCATTGGATTTGGGTTTGCTGGATTTGGATGTGGATCAACAACTGTTCCGCTTGTAATGATGTGGTCTAGAGTCTGACCATCGTGTGTCAAGTGATGTTGATTTACAACACCTTGTGGGAGTTGATTCTCAAATATATTCAAATCTCCAGCTATTATCCAATTCCCCCCCTGCTGAATGAGTAGATTATACGCAGTTTGCACGTGATTGCTAGCGAAAGCTCGTTGAGGTTCAGTATGCCATGTTAAAAAATTGAAGAGAGTATTTGTTCCCGCCATTTGGAATTGGAGTTGGACTGGTGGGCGTGCCTGGGAGAGTCCTTGCAAAAAATCCTGTGGCTGGAAAAACTCCCACTGATTACCTGCTGCATTATTGAGCAGATTAAAGACTGTCGGATTATAAAGGATCAAATAACCATCAGTTGTTGCACTCGCTGGAGGTGGGGCATTTATGTTAGGCCGTGGCGGGTACTCGCTATTAACTATTACGTGATAATAGTTTGTGTTAGCAATTGTAGTAAATATTTGATGGTTGGGATTATTCAAAATTGACAGCGGCATCTCTTGAAAAGCAATGAGATCAATATTATTCTGAGATCCATAGTTAACCAACTCATTCACACGATCTTGTAATTGCTGTAACCGAGGCTGGTTATAGTATGGGTCAACGCCGACTTGTAAGTTGCCATGGTAAACATTCCATGTTGCTATTCTTACCATCCCTACGAAGATAGGAGGTTGAGGTTGACTGAAAGTTAAATTGTTAGAGATTTGTATTGCTCCACTTGGCAAACCTAGCCTTGATCTGCAAAGATCCACAGATGAAAAATCTGACATTTTTCCGGCAGTTGCCGCTGTCACAAGACCTCCCAGTGCGAATGCAATGCCTGCTCCAGCGGGACCAGCAACCATGAATCCTATCGCTGTCATGGCAATACTACTCATTATAGACACCGCTACTGATTCTTCACCAAGTGCCCGTTTATGCAGACGCTGGCTTCCTTCCGATGTTGAATAGGCTTTTTTAAGGGAATTGTTTATCGTTTCGCCTATAGCTTGAGACGGCAGCGTCTGTAATTCAAAACGGAAGTCAACATTCTCAGGCACCGTTAACGTAATAAACCAATCTCCAGGTGGGGGATTTTTGACAATAAGGCTACGGAGTGAAGAGCCTGACATCTTTACCAGTAGATTTTCCAGATTGGACTCCTGATTATAGACACTTCCATCTGGTCTTTTAATCACTAGCATTGCACCACTTGGAAAGTCAACCGAGTTGTCATTTTTAATGAGGACTGCATAGAGATAAGGCGCACCTGCCTCGACTGTTATCGTTTTCCTCGTGTCGATTTGCTTTCCTTGTGTCCCATTGCTATCAAGCTCGCAATAGACGTATGAATTATTACCTCGCGCTTCAATCCAGACAAAATCTTTGTCTGGTAAATCCATCTCTTGGATGAACCAGTAGCCCGGAGTAACGTTCCCACCCTCATCTTTGCTGATCTTATGACCGAAGATGAAATATCTACCATTTATATTGAAAGGAAAACAAACCCCGTATGCGTTCTTCCACTGTCCGGTGGCCGTTTCTCGTCCCATTGTGCCATCAGGTAGCAGTTCTTGGATGAACCAGTAGCCCGGAGTAACGTTCCCACCCTCATCTTTGCTGATCT
>CAZZYE010000193.1:0-812 GCA_964658145.1 uncultured Stigonema sp. | reverse complement strand
AAGGAAAACAAACCCCGTATGCGTTCTTCCACTGTCCGGTGGCCGTTTCTCGTCCTATCTTTGCACCATTGTTGGTCGTCATAGCGCTCTTTTATTACTCTCGTCAGATTAAATTTGAAACCCTATTTTTAGGTTAGTCTGCGCAGGCGGACTTTGTTTGTGTAGCCGCGACTGGAAGTCGCCTTAATTATTCTCTCTCCATGTGCATTAACTAACCATCTATTTGATGCTTGTTTTTTAAAGAACGTAAATTAAAACGCAACGCCTTGTAAAGTAAAACGGGATACATATTCTACCTAAATTGTCTAACTGGAGTTGAGACTAAGTAGGTCGGCACAAATAAACGTAATTGGTTAGTATCGCTACATTAGTCTAGTTGACGAAGCCAAAATATACGTCCAAACCTCTCCTATAGTAGGAGCGGATGAAACACACGGAGTCCAAGGAAACGTTGATGGATGCAATGAAAAAAAGAGACAAGCTTGGCTCTGGGTAGCATGTACACAGTAGTAGTGGCGTTTTTTGAGATTGCGCTTTCCCGTTGTTCGGACACAGCGAGAAATCAAAAGAGTGAGAATTTTGGCGGTATTTTAAACTCAGATCGTTACGCAGCATACAACTGGGTCGGCTTGGGGCAGCGACAATTATGCTGGGCGCACTTAAAACGGGAATTTATTAAAATATCAGAGCGGACTGGAGTATCGAAACAAATCGGGAACGCTTTAGTAAAGCAACAGGAAAAATTATTTGAGTTGTGGTGAGACAGCGCTGCAGGAGGGTTTCCCTCCGTAGGCGACTGCGAACCCGAAGGG
>CAZZYE010000192.1:9449-10438 GCA_964658145.1 uncultured Stigonema sp. | reverse complement strand
TATTTAATTAATAATTTATTAAATATAAAGTAAATAAGAATATTCGTTTGTGTCCGTACTTGGGACAACCTTGTTGGAGAGTCAAGAGTCAAGGTAAGTGCGCGAAGCGCTCATAGAATGCGTCAATGCCTAAGTAAAGATGAAAGCTTGCTCACTACTGATTCTTTGACGCTGGCAGCAGTAATGTATCTTCAATCTCTCGACCCACTTCATTCTTTACGTAACAGTCGCTGTTGAGGCATTCGACTAGCAGTTTATTAGCATCGTAGTACTGCTGCAAGAGTTTCTTTTGTTCGTCGCTGAACCGCCAATCATGACCAATGTTGCGATGTTTAATCATCACGTCTCTAAGTTGTTTAATCCAATCTTGACTGTTTTCTTGCCACCATTTTTTGTCTGCTTCTTCGTTTTTTGAATTGGGTAATTTCTTGTTGAGTTGTTGGAGCGATCGTTCTAACTCTCGGTCGGGTTTGTTCAGGTTGAGGGCGAGTTGTTGGGCTTGGGGGAGGATTTGCTTGATGTCAAGTTCTCGGACTTGGACTTTGTCTCGGACTTGAGCTTGGACTTGTTTGAGGTATTGGACTTGGTCTGAGTTTCGGTTTCGGGCTGAATTTTCGTCCCTGTCTTGCTCGAAGTTGGGGTTTCGTCGCAAGAGCGCGAGGTCGAGGGCGATCTGGAGGTTTCGGTCGAGGACGAGCTCTTGGTCGAGGACGTCCTTTAGCTTCATGTCTAAATCGCGGTTGAGGGTTAAAACTTGCTCCAAGGCTTGTTCGAGGTCTGGCTCAGGGTATTGCTTGAAGGCTCGGTCGAAAGCTCGGTCTCGGTCGAGGATGAAGTAGAATAATCGAACATTATAATACTTCTTTTCAAGCTTTAACTCTTGCTCAACAGACTTAGACTTTAGCTCAATCCAAGTGAGAAATTCCTGTAGTGTTTCATCATCTGCTAAAAGTGTATCAATTTTCCGCTTCATTGAGTTTAATAAATCA
>CAZZYE010000192.1:0-9439 GCA_964658145.1 uncultured Stigonema sp. | reverse complement strand
CATCAGCACTGGATAAATCATCAGCACTGAACAGCATTTCTGTGGTCAACAAAAAGACCTCTCGCCAGCGTTTTTGGGTGACATGTTCTGCCAATTTTGCCCAAGCAGACCTTTTTTTGATTTCCCTAGCAGTGAAATATTCATGAAATGTTAAATGCGAAAAGGAATAGTTCCCCTCTGATTTTTTTACTAACAATCCATGCTGTGCTTCAATTAATTCTAGTAGCTTCTCCGTTTCTATGTCGTCTCTAATATTCAGTGATTCATAGTATTGTATTATGCAGTCCTTAACTTCTTCTGGCTTGAAAAAGGATTTACCATTTTCAAATGTTGGATAAGCAATTTGACTCAATAAATTTTTTCTTTGAGTTAGCGATAGGTTTCTGTATGGTAGCTGGTCGCGCTCAACACCACGGCTGATATCCCACTTCTCAAGTAGTACTTTCAAAGCACGTTTATACAATTCGGTGCGACTTTTTGGGAACTCACCGTTTTCTTCAAATACTAAGTATAATAATGTTAATAATAGTGGAATATTTGCAAGCTCTTTAATGGGGGGGTTGTTTTCTAATTGAGAAATAAAATTTTCGGCTTTACTAGGATCACCTGTAGCAGTAAACCAATTATTAGCAAAGGCTCCGATTTGGTCATAATTAAAATCAGCAATTGTGACCTTGGTAAAATTTACAAAGGTACGATCTTCTGCAGCGATTCGGCAAGTAATAACAAACTTATTTAGATAATAATTAGATGTAAACTCTTTAATTAGAGCTACAATTAGTCCATTATTTTCTTCTTTTACTTCATCTAAACCGTCCAATAGTACAAGTAACCTACCCTGTCTGATTAGTTGTGTGGCTTCTTGGGAGTTTATAGAAGACACCGTTTCTAATTTTTGGGTTAAATACGCCAACAAACCAGATCTACTGTACAGTTCTGCAAAATCATTAAGGCTAATAAAAATTGGAATGCGATCACTCTGACACCTCCCCTCAATACATTGCATTGCCAAATGCTTCAAAAATGTGGTCTTCCCTGCTCCTGGTTTACCCAACACCATCAGCTTATGATGCTCTTGCGCATCTCTCAGTGCTCGTACACGCTCCTGGTTTTGTTGTAGTTCACGATTTTCCAACCCCGTGCGTCCAGTTCTTTCATCCAAAATGTTGACATCAATGTAAATGTCACTTAGCCTAATAGATTCGGTCATATTTAGCACCTGCATCGTACCGTAGTTCTTTTCTATATAGGGTTTTACGTTTTCACGTACCCTTTGCACCAGGTTATCAATGTTAATGCTTTGCTCTTGTGAACCTTCACTTAAAAGGGTTTTAATGAAATTCTTTGTCGTACTATAGACTATCTCATTTCTTAATTTAGGCTTAGCAATGGAAATGTGATCCTCTTCTACTCCTATAGGGTCTATTCCTGCGATATTTGGGTTTGCACTATATTGATCTACTACAATCAGAAGATTAAAAATTTTCTTTTTTTCATAAAAAACCTTTATCTGAATATTTAATCCCTGAGAATTGTCTTGAAACCATTGGTTCAAATCCACTAAATCATGTTGATTTCTTCTAAGTTGTAGGAGGTATCCTCCAACTGGAAGAATTATAAGGTTTGTTATAAAATTAGCTAATGAGGAACCAGCATGTGGAGTAGACAAGAACACAATACCTTTGGTTTTACTTTTCAGCTTATTGCAAAATTCTCTATTATCAGCAGCAGAAGTTTCATTAGCACGTTCATTGGCAGTACGAAGTGTTTGTTTTACTAGCAGTCCACCCATACTGTGGGTGACAAAAATTAATGAGCGATCGCCAATTCTTTTATTTTGCAAGTTTGTTAGTAAGTTCTTAGCTTGCCCAATAAGGAACTCGACAGAACGATTCAAGTTAAACTTTGGTGCGTTGTACCCGAAAGTCCAGATAGCGACCTTAATGCCATCTTTATTCAAATCTTCCCACAGCCAAGCAGGCCAAAATCTACTACATTGTCCATCTTTGCCTTCCGGATGCCAAGTACCCCATGCATGACCAGCCAAGCCATGAACAAAAATTATATCGCATTGTTGATCATTATTTTCATGACCTAATATTGGCTGCAAACCCTCGTGTGTCCAACTGGCATTGCCACAATACTTTTGCTCAAGTTTTTCCAACATAATTGTTATTTTATGAACGCTGATAGAAGCATGATAACACTGCCTTCACTCTCGCTCTGCTTTCTGCTAATCTTGTACTAAAGCGTGAGCAAAGGGTATATCTGTGATGGCAGTATCACCAATGGTTGGTACGAGGGTTCCTGTTGAGTGGCAGCGAAAAATCCAACTTATAGCTCAAGCCAGTGGGCTTCGGGAAGCAGATGTTGTTCGAGAAGCCATAGCACGGTATCTAGATGAGGTTAACCCTGATGGCGTTAAAGGAGCTTTAGCTGATTTACAAGCGCGTGTAACCCGTTTGGAAGAAATGATCTCCAGATAGCCTAAGCGCCTGTACTTGAAATCCGGTGACACTGCTCTCTTCAGTGCCAAAAACGAGACGAATAAGGAAGGTAAATAGTCATGGTCAAAACGGCAACACTGCTGCCGTTTATATAAGGGGAATGACAAATAGCTCCGCGCTTGCCTCTGAAAAATGTGACATTTTAACCAATAGATAATTACAGCAACACCCCCAACTTTCGTCTGGAGGTGTTGTCATGAGATAAACGGCAACTAACTAGCTAACTTTTCAGAGTCATCCAAATAATTCTGAGCAATTCTTTCTTCAACAATCAGTTGTTCTTTAGGGGTATTGGCGATCGCTTCATCAAACACACAGTACAACTTAACTATCTGAATGAACTGTACACCACGCAAATATTCATGATAAGTTTCTAGCAACTCAGTAAAGTGATGTTCCGTATCTGGGTTCCGGTCAATCACTTGAGCATCTTCTATTCGCTGTGGCACTTTGAATTCACGTATTTTAGTTTGTTCCCTAGTTTGCCATACAATTTCAGCAGTTGTTGCATGTGTTCCTAACACTTCAGACAGTTGCTTAAAATCCAGAGAGCGCAAGTTAATATCAAAAGTTTCTGTTTGATTATTTGGGTAAACCAAAACTATCATTGGAATAGTAATGTCTAAATACATCATGGTATTACTCCTTGGACTTTGGTTTTGTTGTAAGTAAGCATTCAATTTGAACTGGATTACCGGGAGGTTCCCATAATGGACCTGTGTAGGGAATTATTTTTCTGCCTATTACACGCCACTTTTTACCAGTTTCCTTACTTAAATCGGATGCTATCTCTTCACAGCTTTTTCCTTTGGTAGTTGTATTTACAAGCTTTTCTTCATATTGCTCATCGCTTTGCGCTGGCGGCATTTGCTTTGCAGGAACTCTCTGCACCACACCCGTTACCGTGTTTTTGATAACGTAGTAGACGATGCCCCCTACTACCACAGTACCAACGACTATGCATGTTGGTATGTTTTTACATTCAGGTACAACGGGGTTGGCTTGGGCAGGTTTGAAAAAAGTAGCCGAGAATAGGAGTGCTAGAGCACCCACAACAACAATTTGCTTTTTCATTTGTTAAAGCTTGTAAACATCATGAACAACGGATGCAGCATCTTCTAGATGCTTTACCGCTTCTTTGAACCCCAGTTGCTGATCTGTCCAATTGGTCAAAGCAATTAGTAAGTCCTCGTATGTGTAGCCCTCTTGCCTCAAAAGTGGAATAAGTTCGCTCATGAAACGAGTTAATGCTTCACGTCGGAGGTCTTGCAATGTGTGTCGTATGCCTTCAGTATTTTCCATTACTTGTTTTCCTTTACTGTTTGTACGCGCATGCAAGGTGAGCTACGGCATCTAATAGGTGGTGTGCTACCGCTTTATCTTCATTGCCGTTAGCCCAGCTACCAAGAGCCTGTAGTAGATGCCGTAAGGTGTACCCACGCTCCCCTAGGCAAGGGATAAAGTGGTCATTAAGGAATCGCTGCAGCGCGAGTTCTCGGTCAATCCGGAGGAGAATTTGAACTGCATACTCATCCATTTCGGGGTAAGTCCAGTCTGGGGAAAAGGTCTGGGGTAAAAACTTGTCCAGTCAGTGATCGTTAGCCTCCAATGCTTCCAGCACGGACAAATGCCATTGCAAGGACTGGATAGTTTTGCCATGCCCCTTTGCGGTATCAAACACTATTTGCCCGTGTTCCCTACCCTTTTCTGTAGGTAAATAATCAGGATTCTTGCCGTCTGGGTTTTTGATTTGAAAACCCTGCTCTATGAGTACTTTATTAACTCGGACTGCACTCCAGCTTTCCCCAGTTGTTTGGCTCAGTTTAAGAGCCAGCACTGTTGGGCGGACTAGGTTGGACTCTGCTGGAATTGACAAAGTGGACTTACTAATTTCCCCTGCTTCCGTCAGTGCGGGATAGTAACGAATCATGCTCTCGATTTTGAGTCCTGCTACTAGTCTTGGGTCTACCCCTGCTTTACCTATAGTCAGATCGTGGAAGTCAGATAGTTCCTGCAAAGAAGGTTTTTCTGGTGCTAGGGCTTTTTGGGGTTGTATGGTAGTTTGCGCGATCGCATAAGAACCAGTTTTGCGGATGCTTGGTACTACCTCTTCGTACAGCCAATCTTGAAATGCAACGGCAATCGGGCTACTAGATCTTCCAAGAAGACAAAAGAAGCCAGGTTCAAATAAAGTTGCAAATTCTTGTTCTCCACCAAGGGTCATAATTTTTTTATGACCCTTCCATTTACTAGGAACTTTTTTGAGGTAATTACTGTGATTGCGTTTGTCAGCTTCTGGATACAAAACACTTACTACATCAGAAGCCACCCACTCTAGCTTTTCGGGTGTGCCAACAAACCGGACTTCATTTTGCTCGAACTGAAATATTGCTAAGTCGTTCATATTTTCTCCAAAACAAGAAAGAGACGCACTCTTTGAAGGCGTCTCTGATGATGGGATATTCACCTGTTAAGCTGCGGATGCCATAGCTGCTACAACTTCATCCGGCATGCCGTAAAGGGTGACGATCGCTGCCTGCGCTTCGAGAGACGTGGCACATCGCAGCGGGACGTTGCTTCTTGCCGGCTGCGCTACCCACGATCCATCTAATGCACGGTAGAAAGTGCCTAGCAGGTGATAACTGATCCAGACACGGTAGAGTTCACCAAAATCAGGGTCAATGTCGGAGTCAACTTCGATTTCGGGTGCAATGGTTTGAGCTTGAACTTCGACGTATTCGTTCAGTTCTTCTTGGGCTACTGCTTGCTCCGAGGCAATAGTGTTTATGCAATCAACCGTTTCAAGACTCGCTGGTCGGAAAGCATTGCTCTGAACGTCGGTGGATGCGTTTTCTGCCTGAAAATTCGCTTTTTTGCGATCTATTAACTGCTGCTTCACAAATGCAACATCCACACCGCATTTGCCCAAGTAATCGACAGCTGCTGCCACAGCGCCTTCCAGCTTTGGAAAACTGGTTGTTTTGTACTGGCGTCCTGGTTGGTTGTAATAATGATTCGCCTCCGCATACCAGTAAGTAGTTCCGGTTTCGCTGCCGACGCGCTGCTTGAACTGGATGCCTAAATTCAAGCAGAAGTCGTAACCAGGAATCGCTCTTTGAACTTCAACTTGTGCTTCTATGGCAACTGGTGAGACAGCGCTGAATTTCGGTTTCCCTCCATAGGCGACTGCGAACCCGAAGGGTAAAGTACCTTGTTTGTAGTGCCAAGTGATGTAACTGTGACACTTTGCCCAACTGTCAGCACGATGTATTTCAGTTTCACCTACCGTTACTACCCAGCGTTGGGTTTGGAAGTCGTCTGGGTCATGGGTGATGCTGGCAATTTGTTTGCCTAGGGCGTGAACTTCGTGATCAAAGAAGCTGATTTCTACTGTGTGTATCTCAGGGGCTACAGTCTCAGATTGATCAACAATGTGGGTTTCTAGCTCTTTTTGTGCAACTGCTTGCTCGTCAACTTTGATTTCGGCGACGGCTACGAGTTCAATTTGTGCTGACTGATGAGCGAGAATCGCTTGCACCCAGTTAGCTTTGACGCGTTTGTCCGCGACATCAAGAGTGCAGCCAATCTGGCTATAAGCATCTTTTAGTTGGGCAACACTCTTGAAATTGAGGTCACATTCGGTAAAATGGTACATGGATTTGATCCTTGTTATAGAGGATTTGGCAAAGGGCGATCGCTATGTTTACTAGGCAGGGCGGTCGTCTTTTGCTTTGTTATTCCATTATGATCGACATTACGCTACATTGCCAATACTTTACGATACCAATGTAACGATACCTTGCAATACACCATTCTTCGGGACTAGATTGGGGATATACACGTTGCAAGAGAAAAGCTATGGTGGCTAAAAGACAACGAACCTTCATCTCAATCGAGATAGACCCTGAGACGAAAAAGGCGTTCAATGATAAAGTGGAGCAAGAGGGTAAAACAGTGACATCTGTTTTCAAGCAATTCATTGAGGAGTATCTAAGCAGTGAGACACTAGGAACTCTTCCTAGCCTAATTGAGATAACCCAGCGACTAGAACTTGTTGAAGAAAAGATTCAAGGGATGAGTCTTGAAAATAGCGAACTGGCGAGTGAGAACAAACAGCTAGTGGGGGAATCAGCCGCCTGAGAGAGGAGAACGAATCTCTCAGGCAATTTCGTCATGAATTAGTAAATCTGCTCAATAAAGAAAGACCCGCCGACCATAAGGCGGGTTAAATGTTTTTTAGGGATGTAGTCTGTCTCGACATAGTATTGTAAAATCGAGACAGATACACAAACAAGCTTAACAGATGAACGCGATCGCACTCGAACAGATCAAACCGTTTGACCTACCATCACTTCCGCTATCTCGCAAAGGGGAGTTGCCGGAGATAAGTGCCGTATATTTTTCTCTTTCTGAACAAGGAGAGATTCTGTATATCGGTCAAGCCGTAAATTTGAAAAACAGGTGGTTGAACCATCACAGGCTTAAAGAGCTTGTCGCACAAATTCATCCTGTGAGAGTGGCATGGATAGAAGTCCAAGAAGAGAGTGCGCTGACTCCGCTAGAGTCAGCCCTGATTAGTCATTTCAATCCCTCTTTAAATGGAAAGAAGAAGTCGCATTTATACCATCCTCAGCCATTAGCAGACGATAGGCTTGCCGAGATTAAAGTAAGTATTACTGAAATTGATCTGCTAAAAACAAGGGTTTCTGAGCTTTGCATAGCATTACCCCTCATATTAAAACTTGCAGAAGCAAAGCTGGAGAACAAGCGCCTTAAAACGGAGAACAATCACTTTAAAGCGTGGCGCGATTATGTGCTTGCAGTAGCCAATCTTGCACCAAATAACAACTAATTGACTCCCAACTGCAAAACCCCCAGCGTCTGAGTCGAAAACAATCGCTAGGGGTAAGTCACACAACCTACAAGGAAGCAATGACTATCCAAACAATACCAGATCCCTATGCACCAAGTATAGGGGCTACTCCCCCACGTCTACACAAACGTCCAAGCTCAAAGAATTTACACCGCAAACGCCCACACCTAATCGAGAAGTATGGGATGCAGTGTTTTTGGTGCGGCACTTCCCTTACCCCAGAAACAATCACCATCGACCATTACATTCCGCTATCACGGGGTGGTAGCAATAAGCTCAAGAACTTGCGACTCTCGTGCCGCAGCTGCAACCAACTACGAGGTAACGCCTTGCCTTGGGAGGACAGCCATGTCTATTAGGCTCGCGATCCAAGAGATTAAGGACGAAATTCTAGACAAGTTTTTCGCTCTTTTGATGAGCGAGTTACGGAGACAGGGCTTTACTCTTGCTGATGTACTTCGCGCATTGGCTAGGTGGTCACCAGATCCGATACCGGACGAAGTTGTAAAGGCACTAGAAGAAGTAGCCGAGTCTGTAAGGGAGGTTGGGCAATGATTGCTGCGACAACTCCGCAAACTGAACTTGATGCTGTTGACCAAAGAGTCGGCATCAAAAAAGAGTGGATACAAAGCCTGCCACAAGAACTTAAAGATGAAGCCCTCTACAGACTTTGCAAGGTGGTTGAAGCCAAGCCAACACTAGTAGAGTCATTTGCTTTAAATCAAGTTCTGTACAGGACAATCTCAGACCCTGGTAAACCGTTTTTTGAATCAGCTGATAACGTTGCTCTTCGTACTGGCTGTGACAGAAAAACAATTCTCAAGGGACTAGAGCAGGCAGCCTCTCGGAATATTCTGGACAAAAACGTGCGCCCAGGAACCAGCACAGAATATTTCTGGGAGCCAGATTCAGAATGGAAACCAGAACCAATGAGGGTAGTCCGTAATAAGGACACCCAAAAGATTGTTGCTGATAATCTGGTACAGTTTCCTACTGAAGATAAGGAAGACATAGTAGAAACCGAACCAGTCCATATTACGGACTACTCTGAAACCGACTTAAACCCTGTTGTTGTTTCAGCTTTATCCTGTAGCGGACAGAATGAGGAAACCCCAAAATCCCTTTGGAAATATGTTGGTCAGGGGCTGCCCAGAATTTACATAGCACCAGAACTTGACCAAGACACTGGCAACAAGATTGAATCGATTCATGAGACAACATCTAGACCACGCCAGTTCATTCTTAAAGAGGCGGTGGACTTGCTCTACAACCAGGTAAATAGAATCCCAAACACAGTTGACGCAAAACCTGCAGGGTTCACCCAAGCATCATCTGTGGCTATTCCTCTCGCAGTGGTTGCAACACCCACATCACCCATCAGTAAAACATTTGATGCATCAGTTGAACTGGAAGACATTGATATAGATGAGCTAGGCGATGTCATGACTCAGATTAAGTTACAACTTCGCATTCCCATTGGGACAGGGATGAAAGACAGTATTAAACGTAACTGGAAGGGAGATACTCACTTTAATAATGCGCTTACATGGTGTGTTGAGACTGCGGAATGGCTAGAGCGAGAAAATAAGCTGGACAAGGAAAGGCTTTTTGGGATGCTGATTAATGCTATGAAATCAGACAAGAAACCTAAGGCAGCAGCATCGCAACCAGAAAAATTACAGAATGCTAGTGCCTACAGTAACAAACAGCCCGTACAAGAGCCGTCCGAGCAACAGTTACGTCAACTTGTCGAAGCAAAAGAGAAAGGACTAATCCAGAACTTGTTTGATAGTGCTGGTGATGGAGTGCTTAAGGTTATAGATAGGCTTGGGTTTGCGATGCCTTGGTACGAATGGTCGGGGCTACAAACGAGTTAAATGTAAATTAATTATGACTTCAAATAACGAGCTGCTCTATGATTATTAGTTATGGAGCAGCAAGTCATGCTGTTAAAACGAGTCATCCTTTTTACACCCATCCTTGAAACGGACACAAACTAATATATATATTATTTAATTAATAATTTATTAAATATAAAATAAATAAGAATATTCGTTTG
>CAZZYE010000191.1:10114-10451 GCA_964658145.1 uncultured Stigonema sp. | reverse complement strand
CTAACAACTAACAATTAACAACTAACTAATAAAGCATAGGATTGGTTGTTGGTTGATAATCTATACAATTTATCGCTTCTTCTGTATTTGCAATACAAGGATGAACAGTGCATTTAAGACGGTAATTGTCGGTAAAAAATTGGCAGGAGGCACAAGGGATTTGATGCATTTGCTTTGCTGTAGACACGCTGTCTCTCGCCGCTACCCATAAATTCCAAGCGAAGAGAATAGTTAACGCCCAAGCACAGACAAAGCAAATGGGCACTAACAAAGGTTGAATCGTCTGAACTAAGTAATACAGTAGTTGCAACACGGTAAGTCCCGAGAAAAGTTATGA
>CAZZYE010000191.1:0-10104 GCA_964658145.1 uncultured Stigonema sp. | reverse complement strand
AATTATGAATTATGAAACTTTTTTATCATTCATAATTCATAATTCATAATTTATTCGCACGAATCACACCTAACGTCTCACTATAGAGGTATAAGTTAAACACCAGCATGACCAATTGCTAAACCAGCAACAAGCATTCCCAGTACGAGGAAAGGTTGAGCGCTTGCTTGGTATTTTACATCATTCTTGAGGGGGTCACGTAGGAAATACATATCCTGGAAGGTGATTTGCGGGATGATTAGCAGTAGCAGAATTGCAGCATACAAATTCTGATGGATACTGATCAGGTAAACTCCGATCGCTGCTTGAAATACATCAATCATCACTACGCAAATCCATGCTGCAGTGGTGACACCAAACATGACGGGTAGTGACTTTAATCCGAACTGGCGATCGCCTTCTACACTCTTAAAGTCATTGACAATGGCAATGCCCAAACCAGCTAAACTGTATACCACGGTGAGAACTACAATTTTCCAATTGAGTTCACCAAACAAAGCATGACCAGTACACCAAGGCAAGGCGATGTAGCTAGCACCCAAAGCATAGCCGCTTAACCAACCGTTTTGTTTTAGCTTTAGAGGTGGGGCAGAATAGATGTATGCCACGAAAGAACCAAATAGAGCGAGTACTGTGATGGTGGGGAAATCATGAACAGCCCAAACATCCAGAGCAAATGCTACGGCAATGCCACTAATTAGCAAAACCAGAATTTGCGTAATTACCTGGGGTAAGGGAATTGCTCCGGAGGGGATAGGGCGATAAGGTTCGTTGATGGCATCAATTTCGCGATCGTAGTATTCATTCAGGGTTTGCGTGTAACCTGCCATCAACGGTCCAGCCAGCAACATACACGTTGCTGCCTTCAACACATTTTCCAGTGTCCAGGTATACTCACCTGAAGAAGCCGCACCGCAAACTACACCCCAAATGAGGGGAATCCAGGTAATCGGCTTCATCAGTTGCAGGCGGATTTTCCAAATCGAGGTTTCTCCTGGTGCTGCACCTTTCATGCCGAGCAGTTGCCTGGTTTTAGCACTACGATTAGCAACAGCTATTATTTCCTCTTGTGGCGCTTCTGTATCTGGCGCTGGGGGTGAATTGGGATTTTGAGTCGATTCAGACATAAGGCGTACTTGTTAATTGCTAATTGCTAATTGCTAATTGCTCTATTAGCCATTAGCGATTAGCCAGTCTTCCAGTCTTCCATGACCTAAAATGAGATGAGCAGATAATTATTCTGAAATTTCGCGCTTTTGACGGGTCTGCCATTTAAGGGAGGAGGCAGGACTATATTCCGTCGCTGATCTCCTGCTTCTACAGTAACGTCTGGACCGTATTGAGTGAGTTTGACCTCTTTTTTGTCAAATCCTGGTAAGAATAAGCGTACTTGACGATTTTCGATGTCGATGAGGATGGGCTTGGGAGCCTGTACTGCTTGATCTACAAAGTTGGGTAGGGCGTCCATCAGTGGTTGCCAGTTACCCGCACTGACATGGGGAACAACACTTACTGGTAGGGGAGTAAATTCTTCTGAGTTGACGGTTGTGTCAGCAGAAACAAAGATAACGCCACCAATAGTTAGACCAACTTGTTGAGCGCTACCCCAAAGATAACGGGCAGTAGCAACTTCAATGGGGTCATCAGTAGTCACTAAGAAAGCAGCAACGTGCTTCGGATCGGCAAGGGCTGCTTTGCCCTTGTCCAATATATTATTGACTTGGTTGGTTGGTTGGGCGAAGTTATCAGCCATCCAATTGATGTTGAAAAAGCTGCTAATTAGCGCTTGAACTAAAGGAGATTCTGAAATTGTCTTAAACAAGTCAGAATTGACAAACAATTGCTGAAAACGTCGGACATACCAACCGAGAGACTCTGGCATTCCCAACATGCGTAGAGTGGAGGAGTCGCCTGCACCATCGTAGACAATTGCGTCGTATTTGCCGCTGCCATCGTACTCGCGGATGGCATTCAGGACAAGGGCAGTATCCATCCCGGGTAAGACTGCTAGTTCTTGACTATAAACTTCTTTCAGGAAAGGTGTGCGGAGGTATTGTGCCTCCAGTTTTTTCACTTCCTCCCAACTGCGTTCTAGTAGTAGAGGTGTGTGGAACTGCACGAGGTGCAAATTGGCAGCGATCTCTTGGGGATCGGGACCAACAGCGACACCTAGCAGCGTTGGCAATGCTGGTTCCGCAAGTCCTGCTAGGAGTACGCGCTTTCCTTGACTTGCCAGGAGTTTGGCGGCGGCGATCGCAATTTTTGTACGCTCAGTACCGCCTTTGCCCAAAAATGTCAATATCAGGGCCATTAATTGATTCCTATTTTTCTCGGCGATTTTTTCTACTTCAACTTAGCACTCGGCTTCTGATGGTAGCTTCCTCCCAAGTTATGAGTCGATGGAGTGTTCTTGAAGGTGACGAAGCCCTACTGTACAAGTTTGAGTTCATCTTCAAAAAACCAAGTAGCATAATTATCTTCAAACTTAACCACTATGCCAACGCCGCTAGCATCAGTCATCCTGAAGCCTTCGATGATGCCGATTTGTCCTAGCCTTTTGACAATCGGAGGAGAAACGCGATCGCGCAAACGATAAACTTTAACTTTTTGTCCGATTTCCATGCCAACTTACAATGCGATAAACCAAGACTCAGTGTAGCCGAATCCGGGACTCAAGGGGAGTGGGTAGGGGCGGGGTTACACTAACCGTACGGAAGGAAGTAGGGAGAGTCAAACAAAGAAGTGCGGAGTGCTGAGTGTTCCGTGGCTCTTAACCCCATAGATGAAACCTATGCGGTTGTTCTACAGACGATCTTGTTTCATTACCGCACGCTCTTCTTGGGAACAAATATTTCTTTGTTCTCTCGCGTGGCGCACACGGAGCGCTACGAACCGAGTTGGGTGTGGAGCTCGTACGCGCAAAACGAAGCACTTCGACAGGGAGCACCCCGTTCTTGGTCAGGTAGACTGCTTGCAGAACTAAAAGGTTTCTCTGTCTACGGTCGAAACCCATTTAGCCCAGATGGACAACATATTCTCACTTTTGGAAAAGGTGACAGAACTATTCGTGTGTGGAATTTGTCAGGTAGGCCATTTGCAACAATCAAACGCGGAGACGTTGTTTCTAGCCCAGATAGTAAACGCTTTCTCATTTGGAATGGAACATTAGCAACATTATGGGATTTGTCTGGGCATCTACTAACAACACTTAAAGGGCATCAAGGCAACATCATAGATGCTAGTATTAGCCCTGATACGGTTCATCGTGATCCAAGAAATCTGGCGCAAAGTTGTGGTAGGCGATCGCAGAATTCTTTCGATTGACAAATTCCTCAAAGTGATTGCGGATGAAAGCTTTGTTCTGTTCTAGGATCTGCTTAGTGTTCTGCTGCATAGTCGTGCTTACATCTGTTCTTGTTAAAGGAAATAGTCATCTTTCAAACCAAGATAGAGGTTTGATGATTGGCGATCTTCTAAATTCTTGCTCGTTTTTCCAAGTTATTGCTATTTTTTGCGGAAGTTTTTAGGTGTGACGCCAACTAATTGCTTGAAGCGAAGATTAAGGTGACTCTGGTTGGCGAACCCACAATGAAGAGCTATATCAGCAATAGATAACGGACGGTGTAGCAACTGCTTTGCCCTCTCCACCCGTTGCTGAATCACATACTGATAGGGGGTAATGTCCATTGACTGCTTAAACATCCGAGCAAAGTGGTACTGGCTTATACCGACTGCATTGGCGATCGCTTCCAAACTCAAGTCCTGATCCAGATAGTCATTGATATAAGTGAGCGCTTGCTGCAATTTATGCCTATGTAGTCCACTTGTATACGGACGAAGGTGCTTCCTTGCCGCATAATTTCTCAGCAAATGAGCAGCAAGAGCAGTGGTCAGCGAATCGATATAGAAACGGTCGCCTCTGCCGCCAACCAGGACTTACTACGTCGCGTACTTTGGGCGAGAGCATCAAGCTTCGCTTTTATCTCTGGCGTCAATCGAACAGTGACAATTTCGCTTTGGGACATACTCAATGCCTCCTTGTTCTTAGTCATTCTAGCTTCATGTACACAACGTATACAAAGCAATCTCTGATAGTTAACCTGAAAAGGTTTAGACTAGTCTAAGACTAGTTTACTACTGCTCATGGAATTAATTGGTTCATACGAAGCGAAGACGCACCTTCCTGCGCTCCTTGAACGGGTCGCAAAAGGAGAAGAATTTGTAATTACAAGGCACGGAGTCCCTATTGCGCGACTTGTCCCTGTGGATCAAGACCAGCAGCGTGACGTTCAGGCAGTGATTGAAGAGTTAAAGATGTTCCGACTCGGGCATACCTTGGGAGGACTCTCGGTACGAGAGATGATTGACGAGGGCAGACGATGAACTTCGTTCTTGACTGCTCAATTGCAATGGCGTGGTGCTTTGAGGACGAAGCGACAGACTTTACTGACTCACTACTTGAGAGTCTTGCTCAAGTAAGTGTACTCGTGCCTTCCATCTGGTCCCTTGAGGTTGCAAACGTCCTTGCTATAAGTGAACGAAGGGGACGAACCAATCAGGCAAAGATTACTCAATTCCTTCGACTACTGGGCAATCTTCCGATCATCGTTGATGCCAAGACTGCGGAAAAGGCATTTACTGATGTCCTTACCCTTGCACGCACCCACAAGCTGACCTCCTACGATGCGGCATATCTCGAACTTGCACTTCGTGAAGGACTACCTCTTGCAACACTTGATGAAAGACTAAAACGAGCTGCACTTAACATAGGTGTGACCACACTTTGATTCACCGTCTATATTTTGCCTGATTCGTGCCTGTATAACCAGTTGCTACCCAAAGTATAGCTCTGACTCCATCGCGAATGGATTTTGCAATTGGTTCAGGGGAGTGTTCAGAAGGAACTGGCACTGGTTTGAAATCAATTCCCCGACTACCTAAAACAATCTCGCCCACGACTCTAGCACGACGCATATGGTAGTCTGAGGTAATCAGATACACACTCTTGACTCCGCGAGACTTCAAATCGTCAACTATAGTAGTGAAATTCTCTACTGTATTATTTGCCTCATAGTCTAAGTGCAACCGCTTAGTATTAATCCCGGCTTTGACAAATACCTGTTTAGTCACCGTTGGGGGACTACCCCCAGAAATCCAAATGGGTAAATTGGGATGTTTACGAGCAAAATCTGCTGTAAACTTCTCTCGCTCTAATTTCGTTGTTGAACCACCCAAGACTAAAACTGCTTGGGGTTGTACAAATTGGCTTTCAATATCCTTGTAACCCCACAACAGCAATAGTGGTAGGGCTAGGATCGTCAACCGAAAAGAAAGATTTTTAGATAGTAACTTATTCAAGGTTCTATCACTATCAGCTGCTTGGACAGTAATTATTTATCTTCAAATAATAATTATGTAGATTAGCAGATTTATGAAAAATACACTCAAATACAAATTTGAGTTATTTTCCAATAACTTAAGCTTTTATATTACATTCGGTTTGATCACCCCCTTTTTCTCAAGTCCCACTTAACACAATACGGTTAAGTTAAGATAATTTATCTACCTTCAACCTATGTAGAGACTTTGCATGCAACGTCTCTACACATGTAAAATCGCCCGTAACCCTACTTGAACGGTATTGCCACTTAAGAGGGCAAATAGGGATGACATATACACATTTCATACCACCTGTACTTAAAAGCAACAGGTATTTCCAAACCATGCACGATTTTATTCGCTATTCAAGCAGATAGAAAGCTTTTCCGGCTAAAATTTAATGAATTTTTTTTCACCTAACGGGACTGGCCAGGTTCGAACCGGCGACCTAGCGCTTAGGAGGCGCTCGCTCTATCCAGCTGAGCTACAGCCCCAAATGGATATCAGTTACTATAATACCATTTTTAGCGGGATTGCCAAGAATTTTCCCAAGGTCCGCCACCTGTTTCTAATCCACAAAGAGAACTTTGTGCTTTCAGGATAATTTTTGGTTGCTGACTACTGAATTCTCGCAGTTCTAAATTTAACTGACCCTCCATAGTGTCACGACAGCAAAAGACTAAACCATTTTCCGTCGGTGCACGTAGTTCCGTACCTAATAAATCAGTAGTACCTACCAACTCAACCTCATACTTTTCGTTTCTAGCTTGCATCTCCCATCTTCCCCAAGGCTGAATATTCCAGTGTACTTGTGAGTTCCAAGGCACAAACTCATAAAATTTACCTTGATAGTGCAAGCCAATCATTGCTACAGATTCCATCCACCACAACACAGAACGCCGTCCGCCACCAGCGGTTAATGCCAGATTCGGTTCTCCCTCAAAGCTATTGCAGTTCACCCAAAACCATTTTTGAGGAAAGGCACCTCCCCAATTTTTCTCACCATAAGCTGGGGCGTTGGTGAATTCGTAGCGTTTGCCATTCCAGTCTATCCAACCACTCGCCAAACCGTGAGCCATTAAAATTTGCCATCCTGGTTCAAAAATTTGCAAAAATGATAGCCAGCCTGCGGTTGATTGCTGAGTACTTCCTTGATTACCCCAACCAAGCAGTGGTTGAATTTCATATTGCCAACGACAATAGTTACCAGTAGCAGGATCGTGAATTGCTCCTTGATTTAGGGTAGCTGTGGCTTGATAGCCGAATTGTACATGACGCTCAAATTCTACTGGTAGAAGGTAGAGGGGTTGGGTGAGATGTGTTTTCCCCCAATGACCCAAAGCTAAGCGATCGCGACTAGCCCAAAATTTGCTCACATCCGGAAAAGTACGGCACAAATACTCATCATTTGGACCGAGAATTTGTGCTGCACCACCGCTGTAGGGTTTACCACCGATGGGGTCTTCAATTGAGTACATGAAAGCAAAGGTCTGTCCTTCTTTGGGCAAAGTTACGCGATAATACCAACCTTCAAAGAAGCGAAGACTACTACTGTTCCAGTGGTAACCGCTGTGGGGTGTTTGAGTAGAGCGACCGGGATTTCTCGGAATAGTTAACATGGATTTACGATTGTGCCTATTTTCCCAGTATGCGCGATGATAGCCTTGACATAAATTATGCCTACTCTATTTTGGATCTGAAACCTGGTGCAACACTAGCGGATGTTAAGCAAGCTTATCGTCAGCTAGTTAAGACTTGGCATCCAGATCGTTTTGCTCATCCACAGGAAAAACAGGAAGCAGAGGAAAAAATCAAACAAATCAACGCAGCTTATAACCAGCTTAAATATTATCAGCCAAGCTTAGCAATTCCATCTTTCCACACAAGACCTACAAAAATTTCTAGCGATCGCTCTAATGCCGAAACTTTTTACGACTGGGGGGTAGAGAATGCAAAACTAGAAAGATACGACGAAGCGATCGCCTGCTTTACTCAAGCTATTCGTCTCAATCCTTACTGTATTGAAGCGTACAAATATCGTGGCTTTATCTGCTCCCAATTGGGATATGAACATAGAACCACTTCAGACTTAAATAAAGCTGCACAGCTAGAACGCGATTTGGGAAATAAACAGACGAATTCTGGGTCACCATGGTCAAGACGCGAATCAAAGCCAAAATCTCTTATAGCTAGGTTTTTTCAGTGGGTAAAGCGTTTACTGAGGTGGAAAAAGCAATTCAAATGAAGTGCAACACCCAACCGACGCACTTGCTTTTAGCATACTGTGAGTAATGAGGAATTTTCAGCACAGATTGGAAAACTTTCTTGAAAGAAGATGAGGATACACAAAGCAAAGCAGTCACAGCTATTTTTTCTTCAACCATTAAGCACAGCAGTCTACGTATGACACAACTCCACTGGCTAGAAGTTAGCGAATATGCCGGACTCTCTCTGTCTACAATTGGAATCGTCACAGCAGCAGTAACTCAACAGATTGTCTACGCGGTAGCTCCCCTGACTTTAACTCTCGGCTTGAATATAGCTAATCGGGAAAGGTTAAAGTACTTGAACCAGCAGGATCACGCCCGCACACTCACTAGACTAGACTTACTTATCGACCCACTTAGACAGCGTCTGGAAAACTTTGATGCCTTTACGCAAAAACAGACTACAACAACTCAGCAGCAATTTGAACAATTACGGAATAGCCAGCAGCTTTCCATTGATGTTTTTTCGCAGCGTCTAACTAAACTTGATGCCTTGACACAACAGTTAAGTATAACCGTTCAACAACAGATACAAGAATTACAACGTAACCAAGAGGAGCAGAATGTTGACGCTTTTAGCCAGCACTTGACTCAGCTTGATGCCATTACAGAACAATTAAGTACAAATACTCAACAACAGATTGACCCCCTCAACCAGCGTCTCACTCAAATTGATGCTTTAACACAACAATTAAGTAAAACAACTCAACAACAAATCGAGGAATTACAGCGCAACCAGCAGGACTATAAGATCGAGGATTTCAGACAGCGTTTGACTCAACTTGATGCCCTCACTCAACAATTGAGTACAAGTACTCAAAAGCAGATTGAGCCGCTCAGCCAGCGTCTCACTCAACTTGATGCTCTAACACAGCAGTTAAGTAAAACTACCCAACAACAGATCCAGGAATTACAGCGCCACCAGCAGGAGTATAATATCGATGACCTCAGACAGCGTTTGACTCAACTTGATGTCCTGACGAGAAAACTAAATATAAATACTCAAAAACATATAGAGGAATTAAAGTCCGCAGTCACTGAGATCCAGACTGAACTGCAAGTATTAACCCTGTCGCTGACTTTGGCTGAGCAAGACTCATTCGATGCGTCACAGAGAATTAGAAACCGAGAAGATTTGAAGCCTCAACAACCTCAAACAACCTCACAGCAGAAGCTAATAGCAGGGGAACCGAGTCGCGCCTCCCAATCCCTAGCGCCAGTATCACCACAAGCGCAGCAAATAAATGCTGCTCAAAATACATCCCCTGTTATAGTAAATAAAGACTCCAACCCTCAACAACCTCAAGTCGGGGAACTTGTAGTCGGCGCTGACTCCAAATCTCCACAACCAGTAACGCCTCAGAAGCCGCAAACCAGTTCTTCTCAAAATACATCACCTAATGCGGTAAACAAAGACTCCAATCCTCAGGTTGATGACAAAACACCCAAGGTATTTACACCAGTTATCGCTACACCTACATCACAGTCAAAAAAGCATAACTTAATATTTATACGCACTCTTAAAGGACATTCAGATAAAGTCATGTCTGTCGCCTTTAGCCCTGATGGGCGGACTTTAGCTAGTGGTAGTAATGACAAAACCATAAAAATTTGGAATTTGGCTAGCAATGAACCCCGCACCTTCACAGGATACGAAGTATCTGACAATTCTGGAGGGGTTAATTCAGTTGCATTCAGCCCTAATGGCAAGCAGATCGCTAGTGGTTGTGATGATAAAACTATAAAGTTGTGGGATGTGCAGACAGGAAAGGAAATCTGCACTTTTACAGGGCATGAAAACAAGGTTTACTCTATAGCATTTAGCCCGGATGGAAAGACTTTAGCCAGTGGCAGTAAAGACAAGACTATCAAGCTTTGGTCGATAGAAAGATATAAAGGAATATATACTATTCCT
This sequence comes from uncultured Stigonema sp., assembly GCA_964658145.1. Taxonomy (GTDB): domain Bacteria; phylum Cyanobacteriota; class Cyanobacteriia; order Cyanobacteriales; family Nostocaceae; genus Stigonema. Next base: position 543 of record CAZZYE010000191.1, on the reverse strand, counting down.
GGTCATGCCGACGAGGTTTTATGCGTTGCGTTTAGCCCGGATGGCAAGATTTTAGCTAGTAGCGGTGCTCTTAATGATAAAACTATCAAAATTTGGTATCTATCTGAAAATAAATTCTTGACCCTCAAGGGACATTCTGGCTTGTTTGGAGGAATTAATTCTATTGCTTTCAGTCCAGACGGCAAGACTCTAGCCAGCGGTAGTACAGACAATACAATCAAGATTTGGCAAATGTCGAGTGGTAAAGAACTCCGCACTCTCACGGGGCATTCCGACCAAGTCTGTTCTGTTGCTTTCAGCCCAGACGGCAAGACTCTAGCCAGTGGTAGTAAAGACAAGATGATCAAGCTTTGGCAGGTAGATACAGGCAACGAACTCCGTACCTTTACAGGAAATGAAGAGCCGATTTATTGCGTTGCCTTTAGCCCAGATGGTAAGACGCTAGCTAGTGGCAATGGGGATAAGACTATTACGCTATTGCCTTTTGACTGACATAGCAGTTCTATTTGATTCATGGACAAGGGGGACAAGGGAGACAGGGGG
>CAZZYE010000190.1:0-10454 GCA_964658145.1 uncultured Stigonema sp. | reverse complement strand
CTGTGTAAAATTAACCCGTTTCCACCGTTGCCTGTTGGGCCATAATCTTCACGTTGTATCGGCTCAATAAGTCGGGGGTAGTGGTAACTGTGAGCGGGGGGAGTGCGCTTAAAAATACCCGAAGATAAATTAACAGTATCGGCTCAAATATGATATGAAATGAAAATTGAGCGATATAGGTTGATGTTGTCGAGACCCTCAGGGGCGATCGTTAACCAGTGTCAACCCATGTAGGTTGAGGAATATTGACGCTCAGGGCAATCGTTAACCAATGTCAACCCATACAAATACCTCAAGCGAGCGCGAAAAAATAAAAAGATTCATTCGGTAACATGGCGACTTAGAATATGAGAAATGACGCAAAAACAATCGAGTGAGAAATTAGTACCTGAATTGCTGCAAAGCATTGACCCAAGAGAAATTGCAGACTCTTCGCTGCGTCAAACGATAGAAATACTTTTGAATTTAATAGAAGAGCTAAATTCAAAGGTAAAAAATTTAGAAGAAGAAAACCAAAAGCTTCGTGATGAAAACAACCGCCTCAAGGGAGAAGAGGGCAAGCCAGACATTAAAGCCAATAAAACCAGCGGATTCAAGAAAGACCATTCATCAGAGAAAGAACGAAAAACTTCTACCCAGCGGACTAAAAGTAGTAAAAACGCCAACATTCAAATAGATCGAGAAAGGATTTTAGAGTACCCAAAATCTGAGCTACCACCCGATGCGGAATTTAAGGGTTACGAGGACGTAATCGTACAAGATATCTCACTTCAAACCGACAATGTACTATTCCGTAAACAAAAATACTACTCAGCAGAGCAAGGTAAAACATACTTGGCGTCGTTACCATTCGGTTATGACGGAGAATTTGGTCCTGGAATAAAAGCATTAGTCATGAGCCTATACTACGGAGGCAATATGACTCAGGGTAAACTTTTAGAGTTTCTAGAAGATATCGGTATCTCAATGTCAGCAGGATATTTGTCAAATCTGCTAATTAAAAAACAGGAAAATTTTGAAGTTGAGTTAAACGAAGTATACATAGAAGGATTAGCCAGTAGTCCCTGGCAACACTTAGATCAAACAAGTGCGCGTGTTAAAGGTGTAAATCACACCACAAATGTAATTTGTAACCCGTTGTATACAGTCTATTCTACGACACTGAAAAAAGACCGATTAAGCGTACTTGGTGTATTGCAGAACAAGCAAGAACTTCAATTTATCATCAATCCACTTACTTACAAATTAGTTGGTAACCTAAATTTACCAACCAAGTGGATAAATCAACTCAAATCATTACCTCAATTGAGAGTGTTCACAGAGCCAGAGTTTAATACCCTACTTGATAAGTATCTAAGCAGATTGGGTTCTCAATTGCGTGCTCGTGTATTAGAAGCAGCAGCAATTGCTTTTTATCATCAGCAAACTGACATTCCGATAGTACAAATTCTCGTATGCGATGATGCTCCTCAATTCAAACTATTGACCAATAATTTAGCTCTGTGCTGGGTGCATGAAGGGCGACACTATAAAAAAATGACTCCGTTTGTTGCTTGCCATCAAAAGATTTTAGACGGCTTTCTTACGGAATTTTGGGATTACTACCGAGAATTACTTGCCTATAGAGATTATCCAAACCAAGAGAAAAAACTTGAGCTTGAGTCAAAATTTTGGGAAATTTTTGCTACTGAAACAGGTTATAAGCAGTTAGATGAACGAAAAAGCTTAACAGCAGCAAAAGCATCTGAGTTGCTACTAGTCTTAGAATATCCGGAACTGCCGTTACATAATAACCCTGCTGAATTAGCGGCTAGAACAATGGTGCAGCGACGCAACATTAGTTATGCGACTCAAACGAGTGAGGGTACTAAAGCTTGGGACATTTTTATGTCTCTTGTTGCGACCACTCGTAAGTTAGGAATAAGCTTTTTTAAATATATGCAAGACCGTATTTCTCAGAATTGTGAAATTCCGTCTTTGGGAACTATTATTAGAGATAAATGTTTTCTTATACATCAGCCAAACTCATGGCAAGAAGAACTATTTTGCATGTCAGGATAAACACGATATATGTTAATTCGCTCGTCAAAGCAAAAACTCACTATATTTAATTTTGTGTGCCTGTAATTGTACTGCACAAAAATTTCTGCGCTCGTCGGTGCTATGTGGAACATTAGCTATCGGGTCAATGCTTTACAGCAATTCAGGTACTAATTTCTCACTCGATTGTTTTTGCATCATTTCTCATATTCTAAGTCGCCACGTTACCGAATGAATCTTTTTATTTTTTCGCGCTCGCTTGAGGTATTTGTATGGGTTGACATTGGTTAACGATTGCCCTGAGCGTCAATATTCCTCAACCTACATGGGTTGACACTGGTTAACGATCGCCCCTGAGGGTCTCGACAACATCAACCTATATCGCTCAATTTTCATTTCATATCATATTTGAGCCGATACTGTTAATTTATCTTCGGGTATTTTTAAGCGCACTCCCCCCGCTCACAGTTACCACTACCCCCGACTTATTGAGCCGATACCCTACAGTCAATGTCGCTTAATTCTTTGATGAGATTGCACATGGATAAATATGTTGATACAACCGCATACGTAGCATCTTGTGGAATCAAATAGCCTTCTGGTTCATCTTGATTAGATAGGGCAATACCGTGTCCTGCATAGTAGAAAATAAAGCGATCATTTTTCCCAACGGTTGTTTTTAGGTTCATCAGCACATTAATAATTTGCTCTCGAGTTGCTTCCTTATTTTGAAGTAGATATGGTTCCTCAAAACCGTGTTCTTTTTTAATGATGTCGGCAATCGCTTTAGCATCATAGACCGCAGTTTTAAGTCGCTCAATAGGAGAGTTATATTCATCAATACCGATCGCAACAATATGGCTTTTTTCAAACCACCTTGTTGTTTGTAGCTTGTAATTTACGTTACCCTGAGATTGAGTTAAAGTCATTGCTTTTCACCTTTGCATTTAGAAAAAAATAGATCAGAAGGTTTGATTAGAGTTTCAGCACAATTATTGCCACTAAGTGGGTCGGTGTAAATATTTATGGTTGGGAAAAGGCAAGAGGCAATCATGCTACAGGAGAAAGGGTTTAAGTCTTATTTACATAGTTAGGTTTAAGTGTGCCTACTTACTTACACTTGCTTTGCTAAGACTAATTGGAACTTTAAGAATACCCGAAAGCTTTACTAACAGCATTAGACAGCGCTTTCAGACCCTCATCTCGGCGGAAGTAAGAAAGGTGGTCACAGGGGATGGGATCGGGAATATAGGCAGCGGGTGATCGATCACCTGGTACAGCAATGATGTCCTCAATGGCGACAGCAATATCGTTTTCATTGTCTCCAAATGGGAACTCAACTATGTTTCGCAGTTTGGTCTTGACCGCGACCAACAGCTTTTTTATGTCAGCTTGTTGATCCATGAGTGCGGTGCTTCCTGCAATGATGCTATATGGACAATGAGGATCAGGGCTTTCTTCAAGCTCTTCCAAAAATGAAGCTTTGGTCGAGTGCATTTCCTTCAGAGTTACACTCATTGCCCCTACCAGTTTCTCTAGAAGCGAAGGCACAATTGGCACCGAAGAAAGGTTCAAGCCAAAGAATAATGCAGTGGTTACTAAGTCATGCACTGTCGCCCAGGGAGATCCGCCATTGGGTGTACCAACCATGATCAAATGGCTGACAACCTGGTTGCCACCCAATTGTTCAATAAAGCTGCGGGAAACTAAACCACCCATTGAGTGTGCCACGATATGCAGTGTCTTGGGATGTCCCGGTTGCAGCCCAACGGCAGCTAGTTGCTTCTTGAGCTCTTTGGCGGTGTCTTCGATTGATGTATTCAAATTTTCATAGTCGAATGCCAACACCAATTGATACTCCTCCTCCAGGGATTTGGGTTGACCATTTACATTCAACTTGGCATATCGCACACTCGGTATCATGCTTTCTGTATCGCCAATAATGCCGTGAATGTAGAGGATTATTTTGTTGGCATCTGCTACAGCCGTTTTAACGGTTTCCAAATCTTCTCGATCGGTAAAGTCAACTGTTCCATCAGATTTGACCTGTGCCTTTCTTAGCCATGCATAAGAAGATTTTTGACCGGAATTCGTAAGCAAAATCTTACGCAAACACATCTGAATTGCTTGGCTAAACTTACGCTCGGTTGGGTCTACTGGTTGAGGATTACAAAGTCCCTCAATCTTGATCTCGGTCTTACCATTCTCTGACTGACCAAACCCTAGCGGAAAAAAGAACTCCCCATCATGAGCCACAGCAAGAATACGTTCGTTGGGATTTAAAGCTTCATCCAGCGAGACAATAATAGGTGAATCTGGTGTAACAGTGGCGATCGTCGATTGATCTACTTCCATCTCCAATACACTTAATTCTTGATCAACGCTGCGACTCGTCTCGAACTGAAATGCACCTGTATCGCTCAACAGGGGTGGTAATTTAATGCTGCTGAGACTTCTTGCTGCCGAGGAAGTTGAAGTAAGGCGAGCACTTGCTTTTAGCCCATCTGGAGCCTTAATGGTAACGCCTGAGGAGAGCGGCTTTTCTTGTGGTGCTAGTTCTACATCATCTTTCGGTCGAACTATGGTGAAGGAAATATTCTTTGTCATCCAGTCTTTAAAAGGGCGGCTTCCCTTCATTTGCCGCGTCTCTGGTGGCAGCGATAAGCTGCTCTGCTCGTATTCTAAGACATCAAATTGTGATGTACTCACAATCAGCTTGATAATATCCTTGTATTCTGTAATACCTGTTTCCAAAACCTCGTCTGGGATGTACATTGTAATATTTTCATCAACAGAAATCCCATGCTCGAAAATCTTTGCTTGATATTCCTGTTTTATGTCAAGACAAATCCAGCTATAGTTGTCTCCACCTTCTGGTAAAATCCCAGGAATACTGACCGAATAATCACCTGCGATATCTAGAAAAGCACAAAAAAGCGCTCGATCCTGTGTGTTTATTAGCTTCAACTTAATAACAGGTGGTTGCCACACTCCACTGTTGTACTTGTACTCCAGACGCAAATCAGAACCTGTCATCAGAACGTCATTGTGATAAATTTCAATCTCGATTGCGTTGTCAGGCAGCGTTTTTCTCGGATTCTCCATATCCCTTATTTGTGCCCAACGAGCAATGTGATTTATCTGGCTTACAGCTTCTTCTACTTTATAGCCTTCGATTGGTTGAACCAACAAACGATCCTCTGTGTCTTTGATTTCAAACCGTTGCTCTCGAGCATATAGACGGTAGTTGTGATCCTTATTGCGATCTCTTTCTAAGCGTGCGAAGCAAAGAGGGTTATTACGCATTTCTTCCACTTTCGCTTCCACCTGCGCTAGGATCTCAGCGTCACCTTCCAGGTAAAAAGCAGTATGTGGTAGCGATCGTTCCGTTAAAATTGCATAAAAGATAGTAGAATCATGCGTTGAAGGATTTGTTGTGAACTCCACCACACTTTCCTCTAGACGAATCTCTGTGATTTTTACCTCTCCTAATTTATTAGAGGGATCCTGCATTTCTTCTGAAGAACTGTGCTCCTTATACAAAGAAAGTTTGCTACCCTCCTGCAACTGGTTCGCCCCTGCATTGATAATCCATTCCTCTTTATGATTTTTTTCTTGAGGACGAAAAGTCAGAATAAAGTACGGTTCACTGGGTTGAATTGCGTCTAGATCTCCCAAAAAAACAAGCTTACTTAAATCCTCTTTCTGATAGCCAATGGGTTCAAATTGCGGGGTTTGATCCTTCTTGCGACCATGAACACGAGAATTGACCTGACGAAGCAGATTACTGTAGGAAAGTGTTGCATTGAGGCTTTTTAATTCCTTAATCAAAAAATAAGAGAAGATACCTCTTGGTTTTCCGTCTCCTGGCGTCTCTTTCGCAGTTTATGAGCTGAGGCAAGCCGCCATGAAAACATGTTTCCCTTCAGGAAACTTCCCCTGCTTAAGGTAATTTTGCTTGATTTCCTTATCCTTAGCAAACAAAAAATCTTCATACTTTCTTGAGGGGCGGACATCGATAGGAAAGCTGCGAGATCCCTCTTCAGGTTCACCTCGTGTACCAGAACCAGAATGACAGCAATCGTAAACAACCAGAATGTGTGGCTGGTTTTTAGCTACTTTGGAAATGAGATACCGCATCTCTTTATCGGCTAAATCTCGTACCTCTGTACCATCCCCTAGAGTCTGGCGGCTGTCGTAACATACGATCGTTTCAAACATTTTATCTGGCTCCCATTCATAAAACTCTTCCGCAGCCTCTTCCCGTGAACCATGTCCGCAGTAGTAGAATAAGACAACATCATTTTGGCGAGCTTGACACAGATGGCTCTCAAATTTATCGATGATTGTTTGTCGAGTTGCATCTTTATTAAGAAGTTTCTCGATTTTAGATTGATACTTCTTTTTATCTAATTTATCGTTGAGGTATTCTTCAACTGCGTTGATATCATTGACACAGCCGCTCAAAGGATGTCCAGCGTAGTCATCAATTCCAACCAGCAATGCATAGAGATTAGGAGAAGTCATCACAAAGTTTTTCCTTGTAGATAGGACTTACGCATTGACAGAAAAAAACAATCGTGCATCATCCCTCGTTACTGGGCTGCTGCCTTGTAATGCTCTTATGTCCGGCTCCGCTTCCCGTCATCCTCTTAGGCGGAGCCTCGTTGATCAGATGATGTGGCAGAGCCTGGGAACGATGCAGTCCAAGGAAAACATTTTCCCAAACTTGCTATGTACATGATGGTCAATTTGTAAAGTGCGTAAGTCGTAGTAGAATAGAATCAAACGACCACCCAGCCAAAAGATAAGGCCCCATTGGTTGGATCGAAACAATCTGTTCTAGGTGAATAGAGGCTATTTCGCTGCCCGAAATAGTCTGTTCTGTTGCAAAATTTTTTAATAAACAGAAAACCTCTCGGCTTTCTCATTTTTTTAGCAGCGATATCAAAAAGGGACTCAATAAATGGGTGCCTAAGCCAGGTACACATTCCTTTCTCTAAACCAATTTGTTTACCACGAAGATGTCCATTATTACGGTTATGAGTGGATGTACAATTAGGACAATTCATCCCTTAATTATGCAACGCCCATTGGTCAGGTAGGAGTGAGAAAAAGAGTATTAGTCGGTTTCTTATCCTACAGTACAGGGTTTACTTTTTGTAACACAGCCATATTAAGTCCATTGGAGTTAATTATTCAATTGCTTTTTTCACGGTCTATGCACTGACAACAATATCTTTGCACAACTGGTTGTGAAAATCTATCTAAACAGAATTCAAATGTAAAATATCCACCTTTAGATAGATAACTTAACTGGCTATTTTAACTAACCTAAATTATTTATATAGATGCAAGCTAAAGCAACTTATGCAGAGTTAAAAAATCGGGTAATCCTAAAGACGTAATAGAGATCTCCGAAAAATATCAAAGCTTTGCTATGACTAGCTTGTAAAACGCAAATGCAAGCATTACTAACTAGCTAGTCAATACGATAAAATAAGGGTTTGAAATATTTTAGGAACTAGCTTATCTAACGCCAGTCCGCTCAAGTCGGGACACCCACCCACGCGGCTGGCTCCTCACTCTCCAACCAAAGAGTATTTTATCTTCTTTTAAGTACACATTTTTAATTCAAATGAAAATAATATTTTTATACATTTGTACTACGCTCAAAACTGAACATTCTGGTTACAGTTAAGATCACTTAATGACCTGTATTAATCAGAACATCAAAGTGTCTTAAATCATGGATGCGAACACCATTTAATTGCGGAAGTTGAGAAATAGAAACACACCAACAGAAGCGTTTTTCGGTACAATGATGCCCTTTTTCTATCCTTTCATCATAACTATTAGTAATCCCTTCAAATCTAAAAGCCAAGCTTTGCTCAAACCAATCTTTAACTTGTGAATGAAGTGTAGGATGGTTACCTTTGAGGGCTAAAACATCGTTCAAATACTTTTGAGTTAATACACTCAAACATCCGTCGAAATATAGTCAGATATGAAAACAATTAAGAGACTACAAACGATTCACATAATTTGCTTGATGGTATTTGGAGTACTATTTAAATTTACAGCAGAAGCGTATGCTTTGAACTCTACAGTACAGAGTAAGTTAGACTTTGGACAAAATAAGAATACAACCAATGTGGAGTCTCCAAAGGGAATATTTAAAACCGCGATCGCATATGACCAAGAATACCTCAATGCTGAGCAGCGAACTGTTCAGCGAACTGTGCGTTTCCCTGATGCTAGTCAATCCTATGGGAATGTCATCATGCACCTTCAACTTGACTGTCCCAAAGGAAAGTGTGATTCCTGGGATCGTGCTGGCTATGTGGCAATTGTCGAACCAAGTAACAAGGAAATCGAGATTATGCGCTTTATCACCCCATACGGCATTGGGGGAAAATGGTCTGTTGACGTTACGTCCCTGCAATCTTTGCTTAAGGAATCTGTCAAGATAAAGGTGTTTATCGACACCTGGGTTAAATCTGGAGATGTCTATGGTAATGGCTGGCTGACGACGGTATCTTTCGATTTCAAGGATCCCTCGTCCCGTTTGTACCCTGTGTCAGTAATTCCCTTGTGGAATGAGCAGAATTTAGTGATAGGTGATGACACAAAGCCTATTGGGAAAAAAATCTCGCCAGTCAATGTGCAGATTCCTATGGATGCTGTTCGCGTTGAATTACGATCGCTGATCACAGGTCATGGTCAGTATGTGCAACAAGATGAAACAAAAAACTGTGCGGAGTTCTGTCCGAAAAAACACACCTTCACCGTTGGGGGAAAAAAATACTCGCGCAAAGTTTGGCGCGACGATTGCAAGCAGAACCCCTTAGGTTCGGCTCAAAAAGGTAGATGGTATCTGGCGCGAGCAGGCTGGTGTCCTGGGGATATCGTAAAACCATGGATCGAAAATGTAACCGAGGCAGTGCAACCAAGCAGTACTGTGCAAATTAACTATGAGATTGAGAACTATAAAAACCCTGATAAAAACTACAACGGTAACGACCATACCGAACCCTTGTATAGAATCTCGTCTGTACTCCTTATCTACACTAAACCTAAAGAAGCTGCTAAATCTCAGATGAAATTTTAGTATGTCGTCTGGGTTTGCGGACAAAGTGAAATCAACTGTGGAGTAAGGGTTTGAGTCAAATAGCCAATTCGCACATCAAGTGAAATTAGTAGTGGTAAATATGTAGTGATATTCTATCTGCGTGTATCCGCGTCCATCTGCGGTTGCAATTTTGGATTGAGAATTTTTCCCAGGCGCCCCTGATCTGGTGCGTTACGCTTTGCTAACGCACCCTACTCCATGCTAAGTTAGAACTAAATTATCGCGGTGAACGACGGTTTCTGCACCTTCGTAGCCTAAAATAACAGCAATTTCGCGGGAATGACGTCCGCGAATCTTTTGTAGGTCGGTGCTGCTGTAGTTCACAAGTCCTCTGGCGATTTCGTTACCACTCTTGTTGTATAATTGCACCGCGTCCTGAGGGTCAAACTCCCCTTCCACAGCGGTAATGCCGGTGGCTAATAACGATCTGCAAGCTTGAGAAATTGCTACCACTGCTCCCTCATCCAAATACAATTTCCCAGCCGGAAGCAAACCATAAGCTATCCAACGTTTACGTGCAGAAGTTGGTTCTGGTTGCGGTTCAAAGCAAGTACCAATAGCTTCTCCCTGTAATATTTTTTCTATGTTGCGGGGGTATTTTCCTTCGGTAATTACGGTGCGGACACCAGCAGCAGTAGCAATTCGCGCTGCGGAAATTTTTGTCACCATGCCGCCAGTACCCCATTGGGAACCTGCGGTACCTGTTTGCACTTGTAATTCTGCCAATTCCTTGATGCTACTAACCAAAGTGATTGGCTGGGCATCGGGTACAGAACGGGGATCGGCTGAGTAAAGTCGATCTACATCGGTAAGCAAAAATAGCCAATCTGCTTCCACTAAACTAGCAACTAAAGCCGAAAGGGTGTCATTGTCACCAAATTTCAGTTCTTCTACTGCTACGGTGTCATTCTCATTCACCACTGGAATCACTCCTAGTGCCAGTAATTCCTTGAAGGTGTTGTAGACGTTGAGATAGCGACTACGCTGTACCAAATCACTACGGGTTAGCAAAACTTGGGCGATTGGTTGTTGCAAGGTAGTGAATAAATCGTCGTACACCCGCATTAACCTGCCTTGTCCTACTGCTGCTACTGCTTGTTTTAGGGCGATCGCCTTGGGGCGTTCGGTTAAACCCAACCGCGCACAGCCCACCCCCACAGCCCCAGAGGAAACCAATATCACTCGATGACCAAGACAGCGCAGATGCGTGAGGGTTTCCGCCAAGGTAGCAATGGTGGAAAGCGCCATCTGTCCGGTTTTTGGTTGGGTGAGGCTGGAGGTA
>CAZZYE010000189.1:0-10459 GCA_964658145.1 uncultured Stigonema sp. | reverse complement strand
TCTCTCACCTTTTTGTTTTTCTCTGCTACCCCAATTTATTGAGCCGATACACAATCGCATTCTGTTACCGAGTTACATTTATTTATGCCGACCTACTTAGGAGAAAATTGCACAACTTCGTAGCGATCGTGAAAATAACGTCTATCGTTACGAATTTAGGACTAGCTGTACTTAGGTCTTCCATGACGCTAGTCACGATCTTGCTGATTGTAGTACCAATTGCCGTGTTATCTGGGCGCTACTAGCTTTAGAGGCGTTTGACCTGACCCAAAACACTGACAAAACTTTTAGATAAAAAACCGCTATAGATACTCTAAAATACCATAAATACGCAAACCCTTTAGGTAGGGTGGGCACTGCCCACCAAAACCAGGATGTGGTGGGCAGTGCCCACCCTACACCACTTAAAATTTTTCACAAATCATTTAGGAATGCTATATATAAGATTCCTATTTGATTTTTGAAATATACGTAGGGTGGGCAATGCCCATCATGTCCGGGTTTTGCTGGGCATTACTCACCCTACACTACGTATATATTTTTCACAAATGATTTAGGATTTATATACCTCTAGATATATCATAAATACAAACAAAATATATATTTACCAATGTAGCTTGAGAGAGTAAAAAACTATATCATTATATAACAAGATATAACATAAATTTATAAATGCGATCTATGGCTTGACTTTCAGGAAAAATATTACATAATTAGTGTTAATTAACTGTTTGCCAATTGATTGGTTATTGCCGCTGACAATTGGGAATATCATATTTTTATATATAATCCGCTGAGGAGAAAGAATACTTATAGTCTGAGAACACGGCTATTTCTGCTTGACTTTGTAATACTGCTTGTACTGTGGTCATAATTAAAGGGTTGTCTTGGACAATGTAAATCTGCTGTAGATATTAGGTCTCAGGATACTTGCGGCTGCGGTTTTTTTGTTGAGGTACTTACAGTACAGCAGTTTTTCATTAATAACAAATTAACAATATGACCTCATCTGAATCTTCATCTGCTACAACACCTACTAGGGGTCCGCGCTCCTCACGGCAGACTGCAAAAGTTAATACGAATGGCCTCTACTCGAGAGCGATTCGGGAGTCTTTCGTCAAGCTTGACCCCAGAGTCATGATCAGAAACCCGGTGATGTTTGTAGTGTGGGTCGGCACCATCATCACTGCTGTGACAACGATTGCGCCAAACCTGTTTGGTCCAACGCCGGGAAAGAACCCATGGGTTTACAATGGTTTAATTACTCTGATTTTGTTTTTCACAATCGTTTTTGCTAACTTTGCCGAAGCAGTAGCAGAAGGACGGGGTAAGGCGCAGGCAGATGCACTGCGAGCGACTAGGTCAGACACCACAGCTCGCAAACTCTCTCCCGATGGCTCAGTGCAATCCGTAAGTTCCACTGCCCTGCGCAAAGGCGATCTGGTAAAAGTGATTGCTGGTGATATTCTACCAGCTGATGGGGAAGTGATCAGCGGTATAGCCAGTGTGGATGAATCAGCCATTACCGGGGAATCAGCACCAGTGCTGAAGGAACCAGGCACAGACATTTCCAGTTCCGTTACGGGTGGTACACGCATTCTCTCAGATGAACTGACTATCCGTGTAACTGCTGACCCAGGACAAGGGTTCATAGATCGGATGATTGCCCTAGTAGAAGGGGCAGAGCGAACGAAAACACCCAATGAAATTGCCCTGACAGTATTACTGGCAGCACTGACCTTAATCTTTTTAGTGGTGGTAGCAATACTTCCCCTGATCGCTAACTATCGAGCCAATCCAGTCAGCATTGCCACTTTAATTTCCCTACTGGTAGCATTGATTCCAACCACTATTGGTGGGTTACTTAGTGCGATCGGGATTGCGGGGATGGATCGGGTAGCCCAGTTTAATGTAATTGCTACATCGGGAAGGGCAGTGGAGGCATGTGGAGATGTGAATACCCTGATTCTAGATAAAACAGGTACGATCACCCTCGGCAATCGTTTAGCCGAAGAGTTCATACCCGTTAACGGTCACTCCCCGGAGGAATTGGCGCAAGTGGCTTTAGCTTCTAGTGTTTTTGACCAAACGCCAGAGGGGAAATCAATCGTCGTATTGGCAAATCGCTTAGGAGCAAAAGTAGATTTTGACGAAAGTAGAGCGGAAGGAGTTGAGTTCACTGCGAAAACTCGCATGAGTGGGACGAACTTGGCGAATGGGGTACAGGTGCGTAAGGGAGCTGTTGAAGCTATTAAAGGGTTCGCGCGTGCACGCAATGGAAACCTTAGTCCGGAACTTGATAAGGCTTACGAACGGGTGTCGCGGCTGGGAGGCACTCCCTTAGCAGTCTGCCAAGAAGGGGATATCTACGGAGTCATTTATCTCAAAGATATTGTCAAACCCGGTATTAAAGAACGATTCGACCAGATGCGGCGGATGGGAATCCGCACCATCATGCTGACAGGGGATAATCGGATTACCGCTTCTGTCATTGCCGAAGAAGCTGGTGTTGATGACTTCATTGCCGAAGCCACACCGGAAGACAAAATGAGAGTGATCCAAGCCGAACAAGCAGAAAACAAAATAGTCGCGATGACAGGGGACGGCACCAACGATGCTCCGGCTTTGGCTCAGGCAAACGTGGGTGTGGCAATGAACTCAGGTACTCAAGCTGCCAAAGAAGCAGCGAACATGGTGGATTTGGATTCCGATCCAACGAAGCTGATCGATATTGTCACGATTGGTAAGCAGTTGCTGATTACCCGAGGCGCATTGACCACGTTTTCCATCGCCAATGATATTTCCAAATACTTTGCGATTATTCCCGCCGTCTTTGCAGCAGCAGGACTTAGTAGCTTGAACATTATGGGTTTGGCAAGTCCGCAATCTGCAGTTCTCTCTGCCTTGATCTTCAACGCTTTGATTATTCCTGCCCTGATTCCGCTAGCACTTAAGGGCGTCAAATTCCGACCTCTCACAGCAGATCAATTATTGCGACGCAACGTTTACATCTATGGAGTGGGCGGCATTATTGCTCCATTTATCGGCATCAAAGTCATTGACGTAATCATTGCGGCTGTCGGCTTAAAATAGTCTGTTTAAATACATTTAGGAGGCATTCCATCTGTGAAGAAACTTCAGCTAGTTAATGAGATCCGGACTCAATTGGACGATATAAGTCCAGTACTACGGTCAGGTGGGCGGATGCGATCGGTTCCCTTAAAACTCTTTCTCGCTCTGTGCTTAAATCTGGTAATTGCCCCCACTGTCTTGGCAGCCTCAGATAACACAATTTCCCGTCCTCAAGCTTATGCGATTGGGGTACTGGGACTGGTGACGCTGGGACTGGCAATTTATCTGATGATGGTGATGTTACAACCAGAACGCTTTTAAAGCTAATAGCTAATAGCTAATTGCTAATCGTATTCAGGCAATTAACAATTAACTATTAACAATTAACAATTAGCATTCCTCACTAGTTACGTTTATTTCGGCAATTTAATAAAGTCATGAATGATGTGATTTTTATCGGACTGATTTTAGTGTGCTTTATCAGTCTTTTCGGGTTAATTAGAGCTTTCGAGTGGCTATAAGGAAGAGAAGTTTACATGCTATTGAACATCTTGCAAGTGGCGATCGTTCTCTTGATCGTCGGGTTTGGCTTTGTCGTACCGATAGGTACTTATTTAGCCAAGATTTTTACAGACGATCAAGATACGGTGCTGGAACGTTTCACCTATCGCTTTCTAGGGGTTAATCCTCACGAACAAATGACCTGGCAACGCTATAGTCAGGCTCTAGTACTTTCCAATTTAGTCCTAGTGCTGTTGTTTTATGCAACGCTAAGACTCCAAGACATTTTGCCCTTCAATCCTGATAACCTTCATCCTGCACCAACTCCAGAACTCGCCTTTAACACAGCGATTTCGTTCGTCACTAATACTGATTGGCAAAGCTACGGCGGTGAGACGACACTTTCTTACTTCAATCAGATGGTAATGGTCACCTGTTTGATGTTTACCTCGGCGGCGACTGGTCTATCTGCTGGGGTGGCGGTGATCAGGGGGTTGAGTCAAAACGGTATCAACAATCTGGGCAATTTTTGGGTGGACTTGACTCGGACAATTTATCGGTTATTTTTGCCAATTTGTTTCGTGCTGTCACTGATTTATGTTTGGCAGGGAGTACCTCAAACTTTATCTCCGGCGGCAGTTGCCACCACCCTGGAAGGGGCAACTCAAACCATTGCTCGCGGTCCCGTTGCTAGCCTAGAGTCGATTAAGCAAATTGGCACCAACGGCGGTGGCTTTTTTAACCAGAATTCGGCGCACCCGTTTGAAAACCCAACTCCCCTCACGAATACCCTGGAGATCATGTCGATGTTGCTGATTGTCCCGGCACTTACCTATACATTTGGGACAATGGTTCGGGCACGGCGGCAAGGATGGGTGTTTTTTGGGGTGTTTACAACTTTATTTATTGGGTTTTTAGTGATGGTGTTGCCCGCTGAACAGATTGGCAACCCGTTGTTAACGCAAGTAGGGGCTGACCAAGCTCTTTCCAGTACGCAAAGCGGCGGTAACTTTGAAGGCAAGGAGGTACGGTTTGGCATTGCCCAGACTAGCTTGTTTGTCACCGCTACGACGGCTGCCACCACGGGAAGCGTTGATGCCATGCATGATAGTCTCACACCTATAGGCGGCTTTGCTGCTCTCTCGGAAATGCTGCTCAACGTTGTGTTTGGCGGTAAGGGGATCGGGTTGATTACCCTGATTATGTACGCCGCCGTCACAGTCTTTCTCATCGGGTTAATGGTGGGGCGCACACCAGAGTTTTTAAGCAAGAAAATTGAAGCTAAAGAAGTCAAACTTGTCTCCCTAGCTCTACTGGCTCACCCTTTCATTATCTTAATCGGGTGCGGACTAGCTCTAGTCTGGCCGAAAGCACTAGACAGTTTAGGTAACCCTGATGCCCACGGTTTTAGTGAGATTTTATATGCTTACACGTCGGCAGCAGCCAACAATGGGTCAGCCTTTGGCGGGCTGAATGCCAATATTCCTTTCTACAACACCACTCTAGGGTTAGCGATCTTAGTGGGACGCTTCTTGGCTCCTGTACTGCCCATGTTGGCTGTTGCTGGCAGCTTGGCTGTTAAACCCAGGGTACCCAAGACCACTGGTACCCTGTCCACAAATACTGCGTTCTTTGGGGCAATGATACTGGCGGCAATTTTAATTGTCGGGGGGTTGACTTTTTTCCCCGCCGTGGCGCTAGGTCCAATAGCAGAACATTTCGAGCTTGCGGCTGGTAAGACTTTTTAACTTAAATTCAGGAGTCAATCATGACAGTTCAGCCTCGTTCATCTTTTGTCAGTCTACTGATACCTGCAATTACTACTGCTATCTGGTTTATAATACTTTGCGGTGTTATCTATCCCCTTTTAACGACAGTAGTTGCCAACGTCATCTTCCCCCACCAGGCTCAAGGCAGTTTAATTACCGTCAATGGCAAAGTGATTGGCTCCGAACTGATCGCTCAGAACTTCACTGCTCCCAAGTACTTCCATCCCCGTCCCAGCGCTACCACTAAAACTGGTACCACTGACAAGCCCGATCCCTATAATGCTGCTCAAAGCGGTGCTAGCAATTATGCTCCCACCAACAAAAAATTAATCGATGGAGTCAAAGATGCAGTCGCTGCCTACCGCAAGGAAAATGGCTTGGCTGCCGATGCCCTTGTACCTGTTGATGCCGTGACTCAATCTGGTTCTGGCTTTGACCCCGACATTTCTATTGCCAATGCCAACCTGCAAGCACCTCGCGTGGCTAAAGCCCGCAACATCCCCGTCGCAGATGTTCAAAAGTTCCTGAGCCAAAATACTCAGGGGCGGCAAATTGGAATTTTGGGGGAACCTCGGGTCAACGTTCTTAAGCTGAACATGGCTCTAGATAACTTGAAGCCCGGTAGCTAAAAACTACCTGCGACTTAAGGGCGATCGCGCTTGACCGAATAATTCGTAATTCGTAATTAATAAATTAAGGGTACTTGCACCTTGTTCATTAATGAAAAAAAATATTCTTTTTCATTATTCATGCGAATGCATTTATGCATGGGGTAATAATTACGAATTACGAATTATCAATTACGAGTAGGGAGATAGCGACTTGACGATGCACCCCTATCCCACCCCAGCAGAGCTTATTACTACCGGCAAGCTTTTAAAGAAATGCATCGAATTATTAAATCTGGGGTAATAGTTTTATTAACTTTTGATATTAGATTTGCTCAGAAAATATGGCTTTACGATTATTTTCCTTGGCTTTGGGAAGATGCGCTACGATTTCTACCACTCAACGAACTTGCCAATTTAATTCAGGTAAATACCGTAATCTTGGTGTCATCCATTTTATTTATTCCGACAACGTACAGTTAGTTAAACAACCAGTCTTGCTGCAAAACTAGTTTTTGAAAGTTTTGGTCAAACATTAATCGAAAAATGTACTTTGTTTGGGACTGAGTTCTAGCAACATTGAGTTTAGTATTTAAAGCTGGCAGATCGTTCCGTTTTCCAATGAGTAGGGATTTCAGCCAAAATTTATTCTGGACAACAATTTGCACAAGGTGTTTCAGAAGATGAAGGTGATTTGGAATACATTTGTGATAGTATGAATACATATCGCAGGCGCCTTCATTTGCTAGACGACGACAGAAGTAGTCAACCGTCATCCGTGATGGTGGGATGTGGTGATAAACCATAGCTGTTGGCACATAGCCTACTAGGAGATTCTCTTTCCATAGCTTACGGTTGAGTCCTGATTCTCCATCTCCCAGCCAAATATCACCGAAGCTTTCTGGATTAAAACCACCGACCTTAAATAAAACATCACGCCGAATTGCCATATTGACGCCAAAGAAAAACCCTTCGGAATCGAGACGAAATTCAGCATAAGGTTCCATAAGACTAAGTGTGGTGAACATCTTAGAATCTCCCATGTAATCCAGTAACCATTGGGGAGGTGGGGCTTCCCATACAGGTCGCACTGGACCACCTGCTGCTACCATTTCGGGATGTTCTGTGAAAGCGTCAGCATAAGCCTGTAACCATATTGTGTCAAAGGTAGCATCATCATCCGTGAAAACTAAAACATCACCTTTAGCTGCACGCGCACCAGCGTGACGAGCATTGTGTAAGCCTAGTTGGGGTTCCGGTACATAGTTGACAGGTACTCTTGCTGTCTGATTAAACTCTGCTACCATACTTTTAATTTCTGGGTCAGCAGCGTTATCAACAACCAAAAGTTCAAAGGTTTCTAACGTTTGCTCCTGCAAACTTTTAAGGGCTTGTAAGAGGACACGTGAACGATTATAGGTTGGAATAATAATTGAAACTTGCATTGTCTTTGATTTAGAATAATCCGAGATTCTGTGATTCGGCTGCTCGCACTTTGTGAACCGATTCCGTAATTACTACTATTAACTCTCGATATTTTCGTCTTTTATAAGTAAGATGAAGCTGATATAGTAGACCATTCTGCCTTTGATAAAATCTTGCAACTACCTGGCAATCCAGCATTGCCAGTACCAAAAAAGTCTCCTCCATCTACCGGAATAGATGCTGCATCTTCAACCCAATCAAATATTTCTTGATCGCCATGAGAAATAAAGACTGAAAAGTGGTACAAGCCATTTGCTAGAGGTAGATTATTTATCTTACATCTCACATAACCTCTATCTGGCTCTAAAGTTAGATTGTTATTGGTAAAGTTTGTCCGAAAAAGTAAAATTGTATTTCCTCTTTCATCTAAAAAATCACAGCTAAAAACAACACCCCTAAGAGGACTTCCTGTATGGTTTAAATAGCCTACTTCCAAATAATAATCTTTACCCGACTGTAAAGAACTTACTTCCTTACTTTCTGCATCTAAAACTCTGAAGCTAATTGCTCTCACCTTGCCCGAACCTCTGCGATCTGTTCGCTGAGAGAGAGCAGTTTCGCGCATAAGTGCGTAAGTCTTTTCTAAATAGGCGCTAATTGCCTCCTGCGATCCGCAGTCTGCATACACACTGCCCACCTCCAGCACAATCCCTCGACTGCAAAGCGACTCAACTGCATTCATACTGTGGCTGACAAACAAAACTGTCCTTCCCTCTTTATTTGATACATCCTCCATCTTTCCCAAACACTTCTTTTGAAACTGTACATCTCCGACTGCCAACACTTCATCTACGATCAGTATTTCTGGCTCTAAGTGAGCAGCAACTGCAAAAGCTAAGCGTACATACATCCCTGACGAATATCGTTTAACTGGCGTATCTAAAAACTTTTCTATTTCTGCAAAAGCAACAATTTCATCAAACTTACGTTGAATCTCTACTTTGCTCATTCCCAGTATTGCACCGTTGAGAAAAATATTTTCCCTACCAGTAAGTTCTGGGTGAAAACCAGTTCCTACTTCCAATAAACTGGCAACTCGTCCCTTGATCCGGATCTTTCCTCTTGTTGGTTCCGTAATTCTGCTGAGAATTTTCAGTAGCGTTGATTTCCCAGCCCCATTGCGACCGATAATACCAACTCTATCGCCCTGCTTAATCTCAAACGACACATCATTCAGTGCCCAGAACGCCTCCCGCTTGCGCTCAGCTTTTTTGTTTACACGGGGGTTGAGTGCATCAGCAAGGGATATGGCTGCATTGGTCATTGCGCCACGAAACGTCTTGTCACCAATACCTCGTTGTTGCTGATGTTCAATGACGTACTTCTTACCTAAGTTCTCAACAAATATTACAGTATCTGACATGTGCCGAACTCCTGCCTCCATTACATTCTTAAATCACCTACCTCAAATGTGCGTTCTATCTGGCGTTCGTACTAAATACGACTCCAGCCGTAGAATAAAAGAAAACTAAAACAAAGAACTCCTGTAAGTATATCTGCGGTTTAGCCAAAAATCTCCGTCTGCCGATCGCCTTGCACAATAGCACATTATGTCAGATAATAGAAGTTATGTGTGTATTTTCATCGGTCTTGCCAGTACTGATTCTTGGTTCGACATGCCTCAAAGACGATTTTTTTGCTATTCATTTACTTACCTGGATTGTTGCATCAGCTTTAATAATAGGCGATCAAGTTGCAAATTAAAATACCTAAAATTCAGTAATATCTAGCAAATTTTTAGCTAAAAAAATGCTAAATCTGGCAAACAGTCCAGAATTTTTGTAGTATAAATAACAAATTAAATTTGGGTAAAAGCTTTATTAAAACTAATTTAAAGCAAGGTAAATATCTTAATATTGTTACGCATTTACTTGCACGTATCAATTAATGTTTTTTCAAGCATTGCTGGCGAATTGACAAGCGCGATCGCCAGCAATGCTTGCTTCAGACAGTTCTGTAGTGTAGTTTAGTAAAGCGGCATCCCTTGGTTGTAAGCGAAGACGAAACTCGTGTAGTCGTACTCAACTTGAGTTGCATAGTCCACGGCGAAGTTGACGATCTCATCTTTAAATGCAGCTTTGTTACCGCTGACAAAGTCAGTCACTTCTTGATCAACGTTGTAGGGAACGATCGCCGCATCGTAGTCTTGGTCAGAAATTGCATGATTTTTCGCAATCACCTTTCCCGCATACGCCATCGCATCGATAAACTGCGACTTGGTGGTCAGCAACGTATAGTCATTATTCACACGGTAGGGAGATTTTTCATGCAGCATGAAGGAGATGCCGCTGACTGTGGTGTAGCCAACCAAGGGATCGGGGTTGGCGGACATCGCTTTTAGGGCGATCGCCACCCTTGCCCCTTCATGGTTCCCATAAACTGAACTCAGTCGCCGATCCCCAAGGGCGATCGTCACTGCGCTACTAACTTCCTGTTTCATTTCCAAAATCCGATCGTCTTCCGTCGCTGAACTCGCACCCTCAATGAGCAAGAAATACCGATACTTGCCGAGACTGCCAATGCCTGAGCCTAATTTGAGACGAATGTCCTTCAACATGTAGTAACTGTTGCTGTAACGCTTAGTGCTAGGAATTGAGGCGATATAGCTGCTCATTGCGGCGGCAATGGCTGAATAGGTGCTGCTGGATACAGGCTGGAGTTTAGATGTTGTCTTGAAGACTTGATTACCACTGGTATTTAGTAACGTGTACTTACTGAGCAACTTAGAACGGCTCCGCAGTAACACCTTTTGGAGCAAATCCTTCACCACACCGCTCGTATTGCTCAATTCCAGACGGTAGGACAGTTCGTCGTTAGTCCCCTTAAAGTCGCTCATTTTATTCAGGTAAGCATCCAGGAAATTACGGACAATATGCTGAGCATCGCTGGAGGATAGACCGATCTGTTTGGCTGCCAGGAGAATGGAGACTGCCATGCGTTGCAAGTCCCAAATGTAGGGACCGAGATCGGCTTCATCAAAGTCGGTAGTGTCAAAGACGTTGTTGCCGTTGCTATCCCTCATCC
>CAZZYE010000188.1:0-10475 GCA_964658145.1 uncultured Stigonema sp. | reverse complement strand
AGTTTAACATGCTCTGGAAGAGAAAGTTCTCCTAGATAGCGACGATTCACTTGTAAATCAGGAAGATAAGTGAGTCGCATCAAGGATTGGGCTTTCCAAGTGTCGAGGGGTACTGCTGTTTGGTAAGCTGTATCGAAAGCGAATTGACCGTGAGTGGCGATTAGGTCATCTACACCTTTACCGAGTTCTGAATTCCAAGTTATAACCTTGACAGAACAGCCTTGGTGTGATAATAAATATCCTAATTGTCGGATAGCAGCACTTACTGCCTTGACGGTAGCAGGTTTGGAATCTTGGTCGAAAGTAATATAGAGAGATCTTTCTCTTGAGGCTAATTTCGATAACTGGGGGATGAGACGAGATTTTCCCATGGGGGTTCCTTGGGAGTCGCGTGGTACACGGTAACCGCCATATATTCCTGATAAGGCGATCGCCGCGTAACCTGCGGTGAGCAGTGACCCAGCTTTTTTGGCTCCTTCAGTAATGCACACGGGAACTTCTGGGTGAGCTTGAAGCCACTGCCAAAAACCTTGGTCGGGTTGGTCGTGCTCAATTTCTTCTGGTAGCAAGGCAATTTGGTAGCGATCGGCTATACGTTGCCAAAGATGGAGAGGTACTCGCAGAGCAAAGAGTCCTGTTGGTGCTAGGGGGGGATGTTCATATTTAATCAGCTTCCCATTGTCACCACTGCGACGCGGTTGGCTGGGTTTGAAACACCCCCAAAGGTCTTCGCTTCCTGTCAGCAGGTCAATGCCAGAACACCACCAGCCTCCCTGTTCTGTGTGTTCATAACGCTTGAGCATCTGGTGGCTCACTCGACCATCATTTCGTCGCGGCAGCGCATCTGCGTATAGTAAATAGTCTAATGGGCAAGAGCCATTTAGGGGGACAACGTTCAGGCTGGTCAGCTGATCGTCAACGCAGCTATTGCCCCACTCTTGGAGATAATTTGTGGTAGTATTGGATACAAGGTATGTCATGAGGCTTTAGCTAAAACACACTCAATAATAGTAGGTTTTGGAATTTTTCCAACATGCGATCGCACGGTCAATTTTTGGTTGACAGATGATTCCTCAACTGCTATTGCAGCCGATAGTCAAGAACACTCATGAGATTCCTCTGATCTTTCAATCTCCCTCTGACTTCATCGGGAAGGAAACGACGCGAAAGGGGATTTGAGCTTTACCAACGTACCGCCAGAAGATTTAGGAATGATCAATTAGAGTTTCACGCAAAGGCGCAAAGACGCAAAGCATCTCAAGGGCGCCTTTGCGTCTTAGCAGTGCTTTCTCAAATGCAGTAACTTCTTCATCTGAACGCATCAATCTATTGGCTTTCAAGATGGAAATAAATGTATTTTCACTCATTGTTAAACCCTGATTTGCTAGTGCTATGCTTTGAATAGCTGAATAGAGTTAAATTTTATGAAAACATTTACTGCTATTGTTGAGAGAGATTATGACACAAAACTGTATGTAGGTTATGTTCCTGGATTTCCGGGCGCACATTCCCAAGGAGAAACTTTAGACGAGTTACAGGAGAATCTGCATGAAGTGATTGAGATGCTTCTGGAAGATGAGAATATAACGTTCCAGACGGAATTTGTTGGCATACAACAAATTGTGATCCGATCAGCATGAGTAACATACCTGTTCTGAAGCCCCAAGAAATAGTTCGGATACTGGAGAAACTAGGGTTTGTGGAGGTGCGTCAAAAAGGCTCTCACAAGCAATTCCGTCACGAGGATGGTCGAGGAACAACAGTTCCGTTTCATAAGGGACGCGATATATCATCTACGTTGCTTCGGAAGATTGCGAACGATATCGGTTTGACAGTTGAAGAAATGTTGGGCTTGTCGTGAGTTTAGCCGCCTGATCTTTGGCAGAGAGAAAGGGTTGTACTTGAATGGGCCAAGCGATCGCTAAATCAGGATCGTTCCAGAGCAACAGATCTCAAAGCTTGTTGCCGCGAACAAGCAAAAGTTATATGGTGAATTAAGACCGATCCGATTTCTAGAGGATTTTCTTTTAGGAGCGGTCAACAAACCTAGAAAAAGTGTCTGCTAAAAAAGACTTTTGGTGCTAATTACGCTAAGGAATCCGGACAAAATTCATCTGGTAAAAGGGAAGTGATAAGAATTAAGATATGAGTAGGTAGAAGCGGTAGAAAAAAATATGATGCAGATTATTACAGACCTAGAACCAGAGGTGATAGAAAAACTCAAAGTTCGTGCGAGTAGCCAAGGTCGGACGCTGGAAGCAGAAATTAAGGCAATTGTTTTGGCAGCGGTAGAACCAGCACCAGTACCGAAAAAACGAACTCTAGCTGAGTCGCGGCAAATTTTTGAGGCAGCACGTCAGCTTTATGCAGGACGTGAGTTTAGCGATAGTGCTGAACTTTTACGGGAGGATCGGCAACGTTGAGTAAATTTGTTGTCGATGCCAATGTAGCAATTAAGTGGGTGTTGCCGGAGATTCATACTCAGGCAGCACTCCGGCTGCTTCAAGATGAAAGTAATATACTTCTAGTGCCTGATTTCTTCTTTTCAGAAGTGAGTAATATTCTGTGGAAGCAAGTGCGTCGAGGTGAGACAACGTTAGAGATTGCCCAGCAGCATTTAAGGAGTTTGATAGAAGTAGATTTTCTAGTTTATCCCTCTCAATTATCGAAAAAATGGGTTGAAAACCCCGTCCTTCTAGGACGGCTTTTCAAGATGTTTGGATATATTTTTTAAGAACCTCAATTGGCGCTCCACCCACAGAAGAGGCAAAATAGCTAGGACTCCAAAGAGCATCTTTACCGTATGGCTTTGTGAATCCAGCTTTACCATACATTCTACTAGATACACCTTTAAGAGAATTTACTATTTGAGAAATTGATAGTTTTGGCGGGTATTCAATTAAGGCGTGAACGTGGTCGGACTCACCACTAAATTCGAGTATCCGAAAATTCATTTTTCTTGCCACGTCTGTAAACGATTCTTCAATCAACGCAAGGCTTTCAAGGTTAAATACAGACCTACGGGATTTTGTCACGAAGCAGTTTATGATTGCGTTTACTTAGCTTTGGCTGTTAGCGAACACTGTCAAATGGTAACAGCAGATGAGCGCTTTGTTAATGCGTTGCAAAAAGACCTATTAGCGGGAAATGTTTGCTGGGTGGAGGACTTACCATAATTTCGCTTGAGTCAAAATAACAATTATGCAAACACCTCCGCCTCTTTGAATAACTTACCCGCCTGATCTTTGGCAGAGAGAAAGGGTTGTACTTGAATGGGCCAAGCGATCGCTAAATCAGGATCGTTCCACAGCAGCGAGCGTTCATGCTGCGGTGCATAATAGTCTGTAGTTTTGTACAAAAATTCAGCTGATTCAGAAAGCACTAAAAAACCGTGAGCAAAACCTTTTGGTATCCACATCTGCCGTTTATTTTCAGCAGTCAGATGAGTACTAACCCATTGCCCAAAAGTCAAGGAGCTTTTTCGCAAATCCACCGCTACATCAAATACTGCACCTACGACTATCCTCACAAGTTTTCCTTGGGGTTGCTGGATTTGATAGTGCAAGCCCCGCAACACGTTTTTCGCAGAACGGGAATGATTATCTTGCACGAAATTTTCGGAAATACCTGCCTTTTCTAGAAAAACTTTTTCATTATAACTTTCATAAAAGAAACCGCGCTCGTCCCCGAAAACTTGCGGTTCAATTACTAGCACATCAGGAATTTCTGTCTGTATGACCTTCATCGTAATAGCCTTATTAACTGCAACAATTTCTGGCATCGCTCATGGGGTGTAATTTGAAACCCAGTAGTAAATAGTAATCTGAGTCATTTCTCCTCTACGACTGTGGAGATCGCAACCTTGATCGGCGAACTATTGTTCTGTTGTCGGGGATCAGATGAGTGCTGGTTCTCTAAAATGTCCATCAGGTAACGACCGTAGCTACTCTTAGCCATCGGTTCAGCTAATTGACGAAGTTGAAAGGAGTCAATATATCCTTGGTCGTAGGCTATTTCTTCAATGCAGGCTATTTTAAGCCCCTGTCGGTCTTCGAGAGTTTGGATAAAGTTGGCTGCGTGATGTAGGGATTCATGGGTACCAGTATCTAACCAGGCGTATCCTCGACCCAAAAGTTCTACTCGCAGTTGACCTTGGTTCAAATACACTAGATTCAAATCAGTAATTTCTAGCTCATTTCGTGCCGAAGGCTTGAGACTAGAAGCAATCTCTACCACTTGGGAATCGTAAAAATAGATGCCTGGTACTGCATACTTAGATTTAGGATCGTGGGGTTTTTCTTCGATACTAATAACCCGTCCGTTGGCGTCAAATTCAATGACTCCATATTGCCCTGGATCTTTCACCTGATAGCCAAATACTAATCCACCTTCCCTAAGAGTTGCAGCACGAACCAGCACTTCCGTCAAGCCATGTCCATAAAAAATGTTGTCACCCAAAATCAAGCACACTGGGGAGTTAGCAATAAAATTTTTGCCGAGGATAAAGGCTTGCGCTAAACCCTCTGGACGAGGTTGCTCGATATAACTAAATTTCAAACCCCACTGACTACCATCCTTTAAGAGTCGCTGAAACAATGGCAAATCGCTAGGTGTAGAAATAATTAAAATCTCACGAATTCCTGCTAGCATCAATACTGACAAGGGATAGTAAATCATCGGCTTGTCATAAACAGGCATCAGTTGTTTGCTGACTACGTGGGTGATAGGGTAAAGACGTGTGCCTGAGCCACCTGCCAGAATAATACCTTTCATTTTGCACTGCTGATCGCTCATGAGCTTAAATTACTAAATCTCGCTCAATTTTAGCCAAATTCTTCGCTGCTACTAGATAAAACATATGGGTTTCAGGATGCGAAAAGAGCGATCGCACTCCCAAAACTCGCTACTTGGAAATTGAAAACCAATGCCAAAAACTTGCTTGCATACGCAACAATCAAAGAATAGATACTTTAAGCTAACAGATTAAAACAACAATGACAAAGCAAAGCCTACTCGCACAGTATGCAGAGTCAGAATCTTCCCTGAAATTCAGTAGACAGGGCTATATAGCAATCCGTGGAGGAGAGCGTGAATAATAAATGATGTTGTAGGGTGGGCATTGCCCACTCCTCCTGGTAATGGTGGGCAATGCCCAACGCCACTCCTCTCAACGCGGGGAACCCGCGCACTCTTTGTGGCTCCCCTACGAAGAATTTCACAAATCACATAGGACTGCTATAGTTGATCAAGGTGACACTTACGAGCAAGCCTGACTATAATTCATTTTAATGAAGCACTTTCTTTGCCGATCTTTCCAAACAGCATGGTTACATTCATTCGCCGACTCTCAAATGAGTCACGAAAATGAAAAGGATCAGAGCGGTGAAACAGTTTTGAGTGAAAGATAACTGCCCGGTTACAACGGTAAGGAATATTTAATGAGTGCGCTGTTTCCAGAAACGCATTAATTTGAGCCTGAATATGTGGATCATCTTTCTGCACATTGTACTTTAGCCAGTCCCAGTCAAAAGGTTGCTTTTGGTCATAAACTACAAGACCAGAACCACTATTCAGATTAAGGTTCGCTTCATCAGGTGTTATCCAAAAGTTGATTGTAACCGAAGCGTCATCGGTATGAGTTTTGACACCATTACCACGACTAGCGTATCTGTAAATCCACATATTATTTAATGATAAACCGCCCAAAACACTTGGTAGGTTTCTTTTTAACTCAGCAATTATTTGGTATAATAGACTACAGTTAAAACCTTCATGCATGTAAGATGCAACAAATCCAGCCTCACTATGACGAAAGAAAACTGTTGATTCAAGACAGAATTTACGCAGTCCTTCAAGGGTGTCTGGTGTCAGAAAGTCATCAAAGTAAACTACTGAAGAAGCTTGATAGCTTTTCTCTATAGATTTCCAGTCAAGCCCTTCATTAACAGCAGAACCTGAGACATGGGGAGCATCAGTATAATAAATAATTCTGTCATAGTAACCAGCAAATAACTCTGCTTGTTGCTGAGTTAGGGGAGTATAAGGAACTGGATTAACTTGAGAGTTAAGTTCATTTAGTAAGCAATGGTAGCGGTCAACTAAATTTTGAAAAGAAGAGTCTATCAATTTCTTTTCCATTAGATAAATTAATTGCTCGATTCGATCAATTAATTGAATTCGTGAGGTATTGAGGGTCTTTGAATCTTTTCCAGTTTCCATTAGGTTAGTGGGATCAAATTTAGCCAATTTTTCCTGAGGAAGACTGTATCTCTTAAAGAAGCTTTGGTGGAAAACTTTCTGAGCATGCTCATACCACTCTTTACATAGAAAAGCAAGACCTAGGTTATTTGCAGCCCCTATATATTCAGAATTAATTGCCAGAGCTTGTTCGTAAAAATTAATACTTTCATCAATTCTTTCTAGTTTCAGGAGAACATCACCTAAATTTTTATGAGCCTCTGAATAGTTGGGATTAAGAGCTAGGGTACGCTCGTAAGAAGCGATCGCCTCCTCTAATTTCCCCAAAGTCTGAAGAGCATCACCTAAATTTTTATGAGCCTCTGAATAGTTGGGATTAAGAGCTAGGGCACGCTTGTAAGAAGCGATCGCCTCCTCTAATTTCCCTGAAGTCTGAAGAGCATTACCTAAATTGTTATGAAAAGGAGGGTATGTGGCGTTAATTTTAACTGCCTTATTTCTTAAATCAATTGCAAGGTCTAAGTTTCCACGTTGATAAGCAACTATACTTAGCAATTCCAGAGCATCACCGTGATCTGGACAGTGTTCAATAATCATTTGATATGCCTGCTCAGCATCAACTAAACGACCAGATCGATGTTGACCAACAGCAGTTTCAAGAAGTTCAGAAAATTTTTCCCTTTCCGAAGTCATAACATAAAAATCAAGTAAGTAAGTTAAACAGAAAATCTAAGGCTGTTTTGGTTTAATGAGTTCTTTGGTTATATACTCTAGAAGTTTTTTACCCTCTTGATGATACGGTACTGCGGTAAGTAAATAGTTCAGTGACTCAACTGCCTCATTAATATGTCCGAGTCGGGTGAGAACAAGGGCTTTTGCGTAATATAACCCTGGCTCATCTGGAGAGGAAGCAATCTCTCTCTCCACAAGATTCAATGCTTCAGTGTTATTGTTGGCTTTGAGTTGTGTGAGCAATTGCTGGATGAAATTTTTACTTGCAGGTTGGGTCATCCTTGAATTCCCGCTAAACATAGTTTTTTCTGTAAAATCATCAGCTTCAGTGTCACGGATCACACAGAGTGGGTGCTGGAGAGGAAAAGTCATCTCTTCAGTAGGCATATTGGCCAAATTACTTTCCTCTTTGGTGTGAGTTGCGTCTGGTCCAAAACCAATATTAGACACTAAATTCACATTGGGAAGAATACTTAACCCGTTATGAATCCAGTTAGCAAATGTCCAAGGAAAATCCCAGGTGTCAAACCCGTGATAGACACTTTGAAAAATATTTGACCAGTAAATAGCTGCGTCACTGTCTTGCAGTATATCCATCAGCCAACTACTATCTCGAACTTGTGGCCATAGTTTCATTTCGTTATCATAGTGTCGCCACGCCCGTCGCCAAGTTGCCCAACCCCACCAATGCTTATAGCGAGAGAAGTAATAACTGTATTCTTGACTTTTACGTCCGAATTGAAAATTGTTTCCAGAAATCACCATTATCTGTTCGCGCTCACGATATCGCTCTAGCAATTCTTCACAGAAACGAAAGAAAGTCGGATGGGGGACGCAGTCATCTTCAAGGATGATTGCTTCTTCAACTAGCTCGAAAACCCAGTCTAATCCGCTATAAACCCTTTTCCTGCAACCTAAATTGATATCGGAGTAATTTTTCAAAACTTCACAATTCCAGTCAACCCGATTAATAATTGCTTGTGCTGCTGCACATTTTGATACGTCTTCTGGTTGGTTTGCACGAGGACCATCAGCAATGACAAGCAACTTAAGAGGTTTAGCTTCGCGAATTGCTTCAAAGACTTTCTCTGTATTATCTGGTCGATTAAAGATAATCAAACAAACAGGAGTTTTTAATTGCAATTTATCCATCTTTTTTATCTACATATTTTACTAATGATTTATCTGACAATTGACAATGTACTTATTAATTATCGATATTTATCCATTTATCTTCTCAAAAGCATATGGCAATTCTACATGAACCGCATTATGTTTCTGATCTAGAAATGGCTCCAGTAAAATTCTTTCACCATTCAAGAAGCGTTGGTTAAGTTCCTCGGGTGTCATCAAGTTTCCGACTCTATTTGCAAAAATATTTTGCACTTTGTTGGCTGGTACGTTTAATAGCTTGCTATTTTCTTGATAGCAGAGCATAAATGGTAGTTTTTCCAAAATATTAGAATTTCTTGCCATTAAAGATTCAAATGTATTTGGATTGTAAAAATCTAAACTTTCTATAAATATTTTGATAATTTGTGTTAAAAAAATGTTGCCATCTAACGACATTGGATATCCCCAATCCCCCTCTGCACCCATCCATTGCCAAGCTCCATCTTCTCTAAACTGAGGCACAGAAACATGGCGGTTTATTGCATAGCAGTAATTTACCCTCGGATATAGTCTCAGAGAGATACAAAGAATTTCACTGTCATTCCCAAACTGTTGAAATTCTGGTTCTAGAAGCGAAAATTTCTCCTTAAACACTATGTCATCTACTAAAAACATAGTAAGAGCATTGTCTTCGTTTATGGCATTTAAGGTTGCCTGTTTAAACGACGTAGTGCTCTCTGAAACATAATGAAACTCAGGATGCAACTTTTGGCAAAGCTGATAACCTTGAGCTAAAGCATGATTATCGGTTTTATAAACTACGGTTGTCTCCGCTTGCTCCCATTCAGTAAAGCATTTCTTAAAACTACGAAGAAGTAACTCTAGCTGGCAAGCACGATCCTTGCTAAAAATGACTACATTAATCATTGGACGTTGCTGAGTCGTAATTTTAGTCCGTTGCTTAGATATTGTCCAAATAAAGTTGTCTACTATATCTTGGGAGGGGCGGTGAGTAGGGTTAATTTCTAGTTCGGCTTTTGCCGCTTCAAAAGCTTGTTGATGCCTGTTGATAGCACTTAAACAAATTGCTCTAACAAAATGCATTTCTGGTATACTGACACCGAGGTTAGCTGTTTGTTCGGCGATTTGCACTGCTTCAATAGGGTTGCCGCTATTTAACAAGTCAAGTGCTTGTTTCATCATTGCTTCCACTTGTCGCGCAATATTGAAAACGCTTTCAATCAGAGCATGAGTTTCGGAAATCATCCGTTCTTCTTTGAAAAGCTGCTCTGCACGAGTTTTGCATGCTTGAGCGATGGAACGACGTAATTCTGGGTAGGCACACCAAGCTTGAATTGTTGCGACTAACTCATTGACAGTAGCTTGAGGATCAATTTTGGGGTCAAGCAACAACTTACCAGTATCACCTAACTCTTCTGGAATGCCGCTGACGGCTGTTGCAATGACGGGTAATCCCTTCGCCATCGCCTCCATAATTGCCAAGGGCATTCCTTCTACTATGGAAGTCAAAACAAAAATATCACTGGCGTCTAGCAAGTCGGAAATATCCCAACGTTGTCCTAAAATTTTGACTTTGTTGGTTATTTGCAGTTGATTAAGTGCCTGTCGCAGTTGGCTTTCAAACTGACCATCGCCAGCCCAGACAAAATAAAGTGAATCCCAAATCTCAGTGCCTTTTAACTTTTGAATCGCTGCTAATTGATATTGGAAACCCTTGCTCAGTTCTAAACGAGCAGATGTGAAGCAAACGACTGCATCTAGTTCTATGTCTAATTCTTGGCGTAGGCGCTCACGCACTGATGGCTGACGAGGAGCAAAATATTTTGCAGGTCTTCCAGGATAAATAACTTGTCCCTTGTCTTCTGGCAGTCTGTAAAATTGATGTAATAAGTTTAAATTTTCCTTGGAAACGGCGATCGCTGCTTTTGCCAGTCGATAAAAGCGTGACAACTCATTCATTACTATAAAGGATAGCCCATCTCCTTGCAAAGGTTCAACCAACCCAATCACAACAATAAAAGGTATTCTCAATTTAATAGCAACCTGCTTAACCCCTGAATTTGAGAAGGGACTTGTATCGCTCAAAATTATGATATCTGGTTGAGCAATTTCCAAAATATTTTCGGCTTGGGATTGATCGGATATAGTACGCTCTGGTTCTTTAGTCGTGTCAAATTCTAGCCACAAATGCTCTATCCCTAGCTGTTGTTGAACACTCACCAATGGGTTAGAACTCTGAGATTGTACACAGGTTAGCCGATAGCCTAATGCTGCTAAACCACACAGCAGCATGTGATTATATTGTGCGACTTCACCGATTCCAGGATCATCGCTGTAAAGCAAAATATGTTTACTCATATAGGATTCCTATTTGATTTTTGAAATACACGTAGGGTGGGCACTGCCCACCA
>CAZZYE010000187.1:7298-10479 GCA_964658145.1 uncultured Stigonema sp. | reverse complement strand
AAGCTAATTTTATACTCTTTTACCACAGAACGTTTCTATTTTGGAGATGTCTATTGGGGTAATTTTAATGTTGTTCGCCTAATGCTGTAGCTAAAGTATTCAGCTAAATCAATCGGATCAATTCTAAGCTCTGAATAATTGCTGAAGGTGTAAGAACGATTGGTGTCAATAACAGCCATTATTTTAGCACTTTAGTAAGAGTGAATGAAGTCCCTAATTCGGTAATGTTGTAGATGAGTTGAAATATGTTTTAAAATCTAAGAAAAATAGTTAATTGAAATTTATCTGAGAAGCACGGCAATTTGCAGAATGATAATTTTTACTGGAAAATATATTTTATATTATATTATAACCCACATTCCTTGGAGTGCGATCGCTTTACATACCAATTAATAGCGGTGCGTTACACTGCGTTAACGCACCCTACTTTTACGCCTAATTAATTTTAAACACCGACTCAACAGTTGATTTAATTGAATCGCGTGCATCTTTCAGAGTCTGGGCGATCGGGTGCTTTGTCTGCAAAAATACTCGCGCACAGTTGCGTCCTGGCATACCGGAAATTGAACCACCTGGATGAGTGCCTGCACCAGTGAGAAATAGATTGTCAATTGGGGTTTTGTAATTCGCTATTTCTGGCAAAGGACGGAAAAACACCATCTGATCCAAAGTCATATCGATGTGGTAGTAATTACCATTGTATGCGCCCAATCTTTCGCCCAGTTCCGCCGGACTTTCCACCCGACGGGCGATAATTGAGTTTTTCAAATTTGGCGCGTAGTCTGCTAATTTAGCAATCACCCTGTCTGCAACTTTGTTTTTCAGGTCGTCAGTCCACCCCGTACCTTTCAAACCAGTACCATTCGCACCTGCGACTTGATACGGGGCAAAAAACTCAATCCACACTGTATGCTTACCCGGAGGTGCCATGGAAGGATCTAACATCGTTGGCACTACCACATACATTGAGGGATCTGAATCTGGTATTTCACCCAAAGTACATTTACTATGCGCCTGTTCCACATGAGTAACCGAATCTGCAATCAAAACAGATCCAATGAGATACTCATCCTTGTGTTCGTGGTGTTCAAAGCGCAGCGGTTCGTCTATAGCCAAGTCTATTTTAAGGATGGTTTCGTTATTGTTGACAATGCGACGTTCTAATCTTTCTCGCAGATCCGAATCCGCACCATCAATATCGCTTGCGTCTATCATCTGCAAAAATAGCCGTTTAGCATCTATATTGGAGATGACGCCCTGTTTAGCACGATATTCTGTGCCACCATTCACCCGTACACCAACCGCACAACCATTATCAACTAAAACTTTCTCAACATGTTGATCCGTGAGGATCACACCACCTTTACTTGTCACCAACTTCACCAAAGCATCAATCAGTGCACCAGTACCGCCGCGAGGTCTTGCCATCCCTGGTTCATGGCGCATTGCCATCATAATTGCACCAATACCAAGGGTCTTTTGGGAGGGAGGCGCACCGAGTTCTGATGCAAGTCTTGCTAGAGGCGCTTTGAGAAACTCTGAGTCAAACCACTCGTTGACAATATCCTCGGCGCTGGTCAGCATGGTGCGAATAAAATCCAGCGTCTTGGATGGTGAACCAATGACAGAAAATAAATCTTTTATTTTTGCAATGTCATAGTTACCAAGAATATCTAAAACTGACTTTGGCGGTGCGTTAAACATGGGAATCATTGCGCCAATTGCCCGCTGCCAATATTCTGTATATTCTGCATATTTTTTAGCATCGCGTTCACTGTAGCGGGCGATTTCTGCACAGGTTTTTTCTAACGATTTATGACCTAAAAAATACTTTCCGTCCGGGTGCGGACAGAAAACAACTGGATCGCACTCCAGATATTCCAAACCGTACTTTTCCAGTTCTAACTCTTGAACAACTGGTCCTAGGTGAATAAACTCGTGGTCAATAGCACACAAGTTAAACTTAAATCCTGGGGCTTCTTGTGGCAAACATTCCTCAGTTGTTGCCGCACCACCTGGAACAGAACGCTTTTCTAATAGCAAAACACTGTAACCAGCTTTCAGCAAATAAGCAGCACAGACCAACCCATTATGTCCGGCTCCAATAATTACAACATCATACTCTTGCATATTTGGAACATCTTACTAAAGTAGTACTTCAATCTTACAAAGCGTTACAAAAAATTTATATCATTCGGTAGTTATAGAAATTAGCAACGGATGAGATTACGGATGTAACGGATGGTTTAACTGTGAGGCGATGAGATTAAGCATCCGTTACATCCGCTACAAAATCCGTTGCCATATCCTTTCATGAAGACGGTATCTGTCTGACATGAGCATCTGCCAAAAGTATTAAATTACCCTTTTGGACCTCCAGACTTTTGATGCGCAACGCCATATCATCAAACTCAATATAAGGTAAATTCACCAATTCTTTTACCTTGTGTATTAATGCCACAACTGTTTCTAAAGAAATGCCCTCTCCCTTAGTGCAGTTAAAACTTTCCAGCATTATAGGTTGTTGCTGAGTGCGTGGACGTAGCACCGCCGTGAAACTTAACGGGCGACTATTGCCTTGTTCTTTTAGCAGTACATTTCCTGCACATGCGATTTTCCCATCCTCTGGTAGGTTAATTTGGATCACTTGCAGCTGGACACTAATTTCGCCATCTAGAATTATATTAAAGTTCTGCATCTGGCTGCGAACCAAGTCTGAGGTCAAGGCGCGGTTAATATCTACTTCTGTGAGTATAATACGAGCACTGGCATTTACTGGCTGATTCAGTTCAACTTGACCAAAAAGAGCGCTTAAAGGATTAATGCCAACGCTATCTGTTTGCAGTTTGATTTCCTGCACGCGGATGCCTTTCATTACCAATCCCTGACCAGCAAAGGAAACCCCATCAACCTGCCCTTGAACCATTTTAAGCAGGTCAGTTTGCACATCTACGTCTATTTTTTCTACACTATCGAGCTGATCGGATACGATATTTTCGGCTGAGTGCGAAAGCAGTTGCTCCTCTAACCGTTGCTCTTCTGGCATGAGTTAATTATCTCCTAGTGTCCTGTTATTGCTCAATCTAGACGCTGGAAACTCAGGATTGTATCTGCATCAGGGCAGAGAAATTAAACTATTATATAAGTAAGTATAAATAAACATCTGTAAAATCTGCTAATA
>CAZZYE010000187.1:775-7288 GCA_964658145.1 uncultured Stigonema sp. | reverse complement strand
TATCTAATTGCTAATTGTAGTCAGGCAATTAGCCATGAACAATTAGCAATTAGCACTCTTGACAACCATCGGCACCCCTCCAGAGGGAACAATAGTAATCCCTCGGCGTGTCGGATGCACAGGACGAGAATCAGCAAGCGCTAGTTGAAATCGTGACATAATTGTAGCTAATACTAATTTCATTTCATACATTGAAAATGCTGCGCCAATACAACCACGATAACCACCGCCAAAGGGCAAATATTCATAAGCTGAAAATTTATGGTCGAGAAATCTTTCTGGTTTAAACTGTTCTGGTTCTGGATAAGTTTCGGCGCGACGATGCGCTAAATAAATGCAGGGTACTAAAACTGTTCCAGATGTAAATTTATCACCTGCAATTTCCACTGTATCTTTCACCAATCGCGGTGTGCAAATTAAAGCAATAGGATGAATTCGGAGTGTTTCTTGGCAAACAGCAGTTAGGTAAGGTAGTTGAGTCATCGCCTCCGGATTTAGTTCATCTCCCAAACCATCTAATTCTTGCATTAGCCGATCTTTTACCTGAGGGTGTTCGTGAATCAGATAAAATAACCATGCCAAAACACCAGCTGTCGTTTCGTAACCCAAAAGCAACAGAGAAACCAATTGATCCCGTAACTCTACATCTGTCATCTGCTGTCCATTTTCGTCACACGCCGACATCAGCAGACTCAAAATATCTGTACGGTCAGCATCATTTAACAAACGCCGTTCATAAATCTCTGCATAAATAAGTTTGTCAATTTCCTCTCGCCGTCGCAGAAACCTTCCCCAAGGACTCCACGCACCCAAATCTTTTTGCAGCGGTGGAAAGAAAAACAAGCTAGAATACCAAGGTTTCGTTACATCTTCTAACAGCGAACTCAACCGTGCTTTTAATTGTTGGTAACGCGCACCAGGACTCATCCCAAACACCACTTGCAAGATAATTTGCAAAGTGATATCTGGCATCACTTCCTGCATAGAAATTGCTGCACCCTCGCGCCAATCTCCCGTGACTTCTGCAGTAATTTGACAAATAGATTCTCCATAAGCTTTCATGCGGTCACCATGAAAAGGCGGCATCAATAACTGCCGTTGCCGATTGTGCTTCTGCCCCTCTTGCAACACAATCGACGAATCACCAAACAACGGTTGAAATACATGAGTTGCCTTCTTAAAATCCAACTCTTTCGCAGGCACAGCAAAACACTCAGCGATCGCCTCCGGACTGCTAAAAAACACCACAGGCGGTGAACTTATCCCCAACACCCGCACCGTAAACTGTTCCCCATGCTTAGCAGCACACCCCTCCAAAAACCTCGTCGGATTCACAATCAACTGCAACGTTTGTATCAACGGTATCGTCATAGCAAACCTTCAAATCTCCTCTCTTTTCTCTGCGTCCTCTGCGTCTTGGCGGTTCGTTATCTTTATATAATCTCACACAAACACTGGCAACGGATTAGCTAGCGGGTGTAGCGGATACTTAATCTCGTCGTCTGACAGTTAAATCATCCGTTACATCATTTATATAATCTCACACAAACACTGGCAACGGATTAGCTAGCAGATGTCGCGAATACTTAATCTTGTCGTCTCACACTTAAATCATCCGTTACATCCGCTATTATCATCCGTTGCCAACCACCATTTCAATAGAACGCCCAGGACCTGTAACCAAACCACGGCGTCTAGGTCGCACCTCACGATCGCCAACCAACGCCAATTTCCTACCACTGAGGATTGTGGCGATCGCCACTTTCATTTCAAACAGGGCAAAAGCCATTCCAATACAACGCCTTGCACCACCCCCAAAAGGCAAATACTCAGAGGGAGAAAATTGCCGTGACAAAAAACGTTCCGGCTGAAACTGTTTCGGTTCCGGGTATAAATCCTCACGCTGGTGGTTCAGATAAATAGATCCCATCACCACTGTACCAGATTCTAGTTCCCAACCACACAGAGATACAGGTGTTTTCACCACCCGTGGAAAGGTCAGCATCCCAACTGGGTAAATCCGTAAAGTTTCACAGCACACTGCATTCAGATAAGGTAATTTGAGAATAGTGTTATAATCTAGGTCATCACCTAAGCTATCCAATTCTTGCCGCAGCTTTTCCCGCACTGATGGTATTTTGTGAATCCAATACAATGCCCAAGTCAGGGCTGTCGCTGTGGTTTCATGACCTGCTGTTAACAAAGTCATCAACTCATCACGTAATTCCTGATCAGTCATCCGCTGACCTGCCTCGTCACGAGCTGTCATCAGCAAACTGAGAATATCTGTACTCACACCTTCAGGTTGCTCTCGACGTTCCCGAATTTCCTCATATATGAGTTTATCAGCTTTCTCTCGACGGCGCAAAAAAGTTCCCCATAAAGAAAGTGGACCTAAATCTTGTTGTAGGAATGAAAAATAAAGCATCAATGCTCTCAAGGGAGAACTTCCCCCAGCATCCATCATTATACCTAAAAGTTCCTCCAGTTCTTGGGCGCGCTTCCCTTCATGAAGCCCAAACACGGCTTGCATAACCACCCGCATGGTTAGGGATTGCATAGCAGAACGGACACAGAAGGGTTTGCCAATTTGCCACTGACTGCTGACTTGCTTTGTCACATCGGCAATCACTTGACCATATGTCCGCATCCTTTCGCCGTGAAAGGGAGGTAACAATAGCTGGCGTTGACGTTGGTGTGCCTCACCACTTAAGGTAATGACAGAATGCCTCCCAAGCAGGGGTTCAAACATCTTGTTAATGTCACCTGGGGATTCAAACTGTTTTGTATCGCTTGTCAAAATTTGCTGTAGCGCTTGGGGATTGCTAACGAAAACGACCGGAACACTTAACCGCAGGGTGAAGATATCGCCATAGCGCTTTGCACAGGCTTCCATAAATGCCATCGGGCTTGTGACCCACCGAAGCATCTGTACAAGCTTTGGGGCTTGCGGACCATTTGGTAGTTTCATCGCTGGTTGCTGCATTTATTATTTTTTGCTACTGAAACTAACTGAAAATAATTAATTTTTATATAGTTTATATTTAAAGTATTTATGTTTATGTTGCCAATAAACAGTTATCTGTTATAACCAGAAAGCTGTAAAATCTTTATTAAATTGAAGGATAATTTACATCTCCTCATCTTTTTTATTAGGTACTCAGCATGACAGCAATTACCCCAAAGGCAACTTCAGCATCTCCCGATTTTTGCGAAGGAATTCAATATTTTGGTGAAGCTTTCGCTCTTTTAGAAACCTATGGGAAAACACCTGTAATAGAGTCGGGTAAAGTGGCGATCGCCGATCCTACAGATCCAGCAGCCGTCTTCCAAACTTTACTTGCTGCCGACGCCCTACGCTACTTGACATTGCAAGTCACCGCTAGTAAAGCCTCTGGACACCCTGGCGGATTTGCCTCTCAAGCGGAAGCTTATGCTGCTCTTGTCATGCTGGGTTACAAAAACATTATCACCGAAGTGGGACACCATGCCCCTGGATTTTATAGTGCCATGTTCTTGGATCGTTCGCTAGAGGACATGGGAATTTTTACAGTCCAACAACTGCGCGATCGCTACCGGGAAAACCACGGACTTTTGGGACACCTCTCCGGCTACATTCCCGGCATTCTCGCACCCGCAGGTCCTCTAGGACAAGGGCAACACTTTGCAATGGCAGGTGCGCGGTTGCACCACGACAAGCTGTTCCCCTTCACCGTTGGTGACGGTGGACTAGGTGAACCTTATATTATGAGTTCGATGGCACACTTCCACACGGCTTATCCAAGTGTGACCAACTTCTTGCCAGTGCTGGTGTGGAATGGTTTCAGCCAAGAACACCATAGCATGGTTTCTCTGAAAACCAATGAACAGATGATCGCATACTGGCGCGGTAATGGTTTTGAAGAAGTTGTGTTAGTCGATGCTAAGGATTTTGACGACCAAAACCAACCAGGGGATTACATTGATAGTACCGCTTTTTCCTGGGAGCAACGGCTAGCTTTTACCAAAGCAGTACTTGAAGGTGTGGATAAAGCAGCGCGATCGGCACTGAGTGGTAAGCTGACCGTATTCATCATTAAACAACTCAAGGGTGCAGGAGTCCATGCACGGGGTGCAAAGTCTCACAACCTTTATCCCAAAGACACCTTGGATGCTCCTCATATTATAAATGCTTTGAAAGCACGCGCTTTGTCTCCTGAAGCTTGGCAACTGGTACGGACAAACTGTGAACGCGCCGGCGGTGGTCCTGCAGCTAAGACAGTGGTGACAGAATTTGAATTACCATTGCCAGAACTAGGCGAATTACCTTTGGAAGAATATCCTGTGGGTGGCGAACCAAAAATTTCCACAACATCGATGGGAAGGTTGGTAGCAAAAGTCGGACAAATAGATCCCAACTTCCTAGTCACCAACGCCGACGGTAACGAAGCATCTGGGATTGCTAATATCAACCAAGCACTGAAGATTATTCACCCTACCACCGACGATTTATACAACCAAGCACCAGATGGACAAGTTTACGAACCGTTGAGTGAAGATGCTTGTGCAGGTTTAGCTGTTGGTTTGGCGTTGATGGGTGCTAGGAGTTTGTGGTGTTCCTACGAATCTTTTGCGATCAACGGGGTACCGATTTGGCAAACAGTGACGCAAGCAATGGCAGAATTGCGGCGTCCCACTCCCTCGACTATTACTTTATTCACTGCTGGGGCATTAGAGCAAGGGCGCAACGGTTGGACTCACCAACGTCCGGAAATTGAAGCTTATTTTGCTTCGATGATGCGCAATGGCAATGTTTTCCCGTTGTTTCCACCTGATGCTAACAGTATTCAAGTTTGTTATGACTGGGCGTTGACTACTAAGAATAAGGGTATTGTGATTACTGCTAGTAAGTCGCCGTTGCCTATTCGTACCACTTTTGAACAAGCGAGTCAAGCTTTGCGCGACGGTGCGGTGGTGTTGCATGAAGTTGAATCTAATCAAGGGGGGAGTAAGAAAGTTGTCTTTGCGGTAATTGGCGATATGACGTTAGTACCAGTTTTTGAAGCTGCTGCGTTTTTGGAAACTGAGGGTCTTGGGGTGAAGATTGTTTCTGTGATCAATCCGCGTCGTTTGTATCGTTTGGATGATACTGCATGGGAAACTTGTTCGGAACCTGAAGGTGGTTTCTTGGATGATGAGAAATTTGCTCAATTGTTTGCTGGTGATGCAATCATTGGTGTGACGGGTGGTGCGGCGGGGATGCTGGAACCGATTATGCTGCGGTGTACTGTGAAGCGGGATACTTTTGCTTGGAAGCGGGGGGAGACGACGGCGAGTGCTGGGGAGTTGATGGCGTTTAATGGTTTGACGGCGCAGGCGTTGACGAAACGGGCGCTGGAGTTGGTGCATTAAGGTTGGGGTTTTTAACCGCAGATGTACGCAGATGGACGCAGATAAATTGGCGTTTTGATGCGTGTATTTGCGGTTTTTGTTGTGAGAATTATTTTTTAACGAACCGCCAAGACGCCAAGTGCGCCAAGAAAAGAAAGAGAGAGAGAATCTCACGAATCATTTAGGACTGTAAAGCGGGATACCTTCGCGCACACAGGTATGGAAAACGACAGCGAGTGCTGGGGAGTTGATGGCGTTTAATGGTTTGAGGGCGCAGGCGTTGATGAAAAGGGCGCTCTTCGTTGGTGCATTACAGCTTCTTTCAGTCGGATAGACCACAATATAACCGTAGGGGCGCGGAAACCGCGCCCTAATCTGTAGTACTCGGTTATAACTGAACTACATTGAGTAAAAAATAATAAAATGCACCTATAAAAAAATAAATTTTAACCACAGAATAACATTCTAATAACTGTCTGATTACCTAACTTTTACATTCGAGGCTTATTCTAAACTATGACTTTCGATGGACCAGAGGTCGAATTATTGCCCTCGCGCCTGTTAACAGCGATTGCCGGATAGGTGATGGTCTCGGCTGTAAAAATCCTCGATTTGAAGTAGTTCATTTGTACCATCCAAGCACTTACATCTCATCTCGACCCATGCTGTCCCCGTCTTTACAAAAGGAACTTCGTAGAATAGGACAACCAATTGCTGAGTTTGATTTACTAATTGCTAGTGTTGCACTTACAGAAAATTACGTTTTAGTTACCAACAATACTCGTCACTACAACCGCATCACCGGACTACATCTGGAAAACTGGACTTAACCGCGTCCCACTCCCTCGACTATTACTTTATTCACTGGTGGGGCATTAGAGCAAGGGCGCAACGGTTGGACTCACCAACGTCCGGAAGATGCGTATGTTTGCGGTTTTTGTTGTCATTATATTTTGTTAGTGGGGTTTAGACTAAAGGCGAGCGATCGGAACATAACGATCTAACAGGCTCTGATACTCCAAAAATTAAACGCTCGTAAGCGCCTAACTTTTCTTCCTCCTTTGCAGAGGTCCCAACCTTCTCAATTTGGCTAGGCAATCAAATTTATTTATTAGACATCTCCGAAAAAGAATGTAGAGACGC
>CAZZYE010000187.1:0-765 GCA_964658145.1 uncultured Stigonema sp. | reverse complement strand
TTTCGCGTCTCTGTACTTTTGAAAAAGTATTTGAAATAAAAGTACACCACCATCAGCCAAAATTTCCCGCTTCACACCAAAGCAACCATAGCCGTCTGAATCAAAAAAAATCGAATTACCTTTTATTTCTAGATTACGAACTGGTGATGTACGTTCTTCATTTGCAATTTGCAAAATTAACTCTTTGACTATTTCAGGTTCAGTTGTGACAACTTCAGCTTGAGAATACCAGTATCCACCCATGTTAACTCCTGATAA
Source organism: uncultured Stigonema sp. (assembly GCA_964658145.1). Lineage (GTDB taxonomy): Bacteria > Cyanobacteriota > Cyanobacteriia > Cyanobacteriales > Nostocaceae > Stigonema. The sequence continues at coordinate 507 of CAZZYE010000187.1, read as the reverse complement.
GTTTTGGTCATTTGACTTGACATTCCATTTATACTAAATTATTTTTGACTTCGCAAGTTTAACTATCTAAGTAAAATAACGTAGATGAATAGTCAAGATTTTTTTTCAATCAATTGATTCGAGAAAGGACTACCGAACGTGCAAAGGAAGCCGAATCTATGAATGTCAAACAAATGATTGTTGATGAGATGTTCGGTTGTCCTAACTATGCACTCTTAGAGGTATTGAATCACTTACGAATTGTGAAGGCAAGAATTAACAAGTTAGGTTATTGAGCGATCGCGCTCAAGTCTTCTACCACAGCAGGGGCGATCGGCAACTAAAAAAAATAGGATAATTCAATGGATAATGACAATTGCCTATGGGTTTCTCTAGGGATGATGTGGGTGGCAATTTTTAGCTCTTTTAACTTCTTTACGATCTCAGCCAGTTGCTTTAACCACTTATACCAGTCATTGAGAGCATCTTCAGAATCAGCATGTTGAACCCAGAATTCCCGCAACTTGA
>CAZZYE010000186.1:0-10481 GCA_964658145.1 uncultured Stigonema sp. | reverse complement strand
GGTAAAGTATTGGCTATTTAATAGTTGGTAGATTTACGCCGAACTGTACTAGATGGTGTCAAGGAGTTTGCCTGTATTAACAAAGACAGGCACGGTAAGGATAAAACCGTAGCTGTGATTAGAACCACGCGTATACCCATTGAGCGCCATGTCAAAGTCAAAGGCACGGCATCACCTGATGACCCCGAACTCGCCAATTACTGGAAACATCGCCAATCTAAATACGGGAAATCGTATTGGGCTCCAGGCTCAAAATATTACCATGTGGCGAATAACCAGGAATGGAAATGTCCAGTATGTGGCGAACACCTGTTCAATGGAGAAGAACTGCACACCCACCATAAAATCCAGGTGAAGGATGGAGGGACGGATAGTAGAGAAAACCTCGTACACCTCCATGTAACCTGCCACAGGCAGATACATTCTGGTAAATACCTGGGAAGCAGAAGGCTTGAGCCGGATGATGGGACAACTGTCAAGTCCGGTTCTGAGGGGAGGAGGACGCGGTGACGTGTGCCCCCTTACCCGACAAGACACTGATGAGGTCTTGGTCTAATAAAGTGTTAGCGGTACGACGGGTCACAGTCGAAAACCAAGGAAAAAAGACCGCAGGAGTGGATGGGGTTAAATCCCTGTCCCCAGAAGCGCGTATTGAATTGGTTGGGGAGTTAAAACTCACTGGGAAATCCAAACCTACTCGTAGAGTATGGATACCCAAGCCCGGTAGAGATGAAAAACGCCCCCTTGGAATACCGACGGTGTATCCATATTGCACCTCGATTCTAGAAAGTTTAGGGATATTTTGTTTGCCCCTAGTATTTCCTTATGGTAGAGCTTTTTTAAGGTACACAGTACTCGTAGCGATCGTCAAAACGGCGCCATGTTGCTTTATTTATCGGGCTTTCATTTAACCTCTGTAAATCTGGGCAACCTTGGCAAAAATTGCCCCATCATTATCATTAAATGGTCTTGTTGATACTGAAAAGGGCAATTTTTGCCCCCCAACCATCCTCTGAAAGGCGCTCCACACTTAAGGTGGGGGAAGGTTGCCCAGATTTACATATGTTTGTCCCAGGGCAGCGATACCGCAATGAAAATGTACTCAATTGAACAGGAATGGTCGCCTATTAGTAAGCTACCAGTGACTCAAATTGTGTAAACTAAGGGAGTAGAAAGCGGGAGTACGAGAGGAGCGTGTATGGCAACAGAAAATCCCCGTGTGGCAGCTTACCCACCGCAACGAGTCTACTCGCGCCTGGTTGAATTTAGGCGTGAACGAGGGTTTAAGTCAGATTCCTCCGCTATTGTGGCAATTCTTGAGGCTTACTTTTTTGGTGGCTCATTTGATGAGCGATTAAGTGAGTCACCGGGCATGGTCGAGCGAATTGAGGATTTGGAGGGAAAGTTGCGAGCCTGCTTGAAGTGGTGGCTCAACTCAGGCAGGCAATTAGTCAGCATACAACTGTCGCTCAAGGTGAGCCAGATTTGCCCGAGTCAGTGTTAGATTGGTCTGCCACCAGTAAGCGACTAAGTGAGTCACCATTAACCATCGATAGAGACTCTACCAAAAAGAGGGAGCAGTCGAGTCGTGCCTCTGCCGCCACTAGTGAGCTAATAAGTGAGTCACCAGTAAGGCTTGATGGTGAATTAGACTTAATTTCAAGTGAAACCAAGCTGACTATTGGTGAGCTACCTTCTGAACCGACAACAGAGCCTGAGGGCGATGAAAACTTGGTTTCACGGAGGCCGCGTGAAAACACGCCGATTGTGAGTGAGTCACTAGCAGAGTCACCAGCAATCTTTGCAGATAGCTCAGATCTGCAAGAGCCATTGTCTAGGGGAACCGTGCCGAGTGTTAGTAAACACAAGCGTGAGTCACTAAGTGAGCTACAGATTGCCGACTCCAATGACAATAATCGTCAAGAAGCATTATCAGTTGTCGATGAAAGGCTTTTAAGTGAGAATGAGTCACCCATAGAGCCACAATTTACTCAGAAAAAGAAAGATACTAAAAAGCCTGAGCCGGAAACTACTCACCCTAGTGAGCACAAGCATGAGTCACTTTCTTTTGGTGGCAATTCTCCAACATCCGCATCCTCAATTCGGGTTAGTGGTGTGAGATCACTATTAACGAATGAGACAAAAGAAAATAATGAGTCGGACAACGATTCTCTGACGGTCGATAGTGAGCTATTAAGTGAACCACCAAAAGAGCTACTCTCCCCTCAGACCAAGGAAAATAGTGAAAAGCCGCGAACTTCAATTGAGCCTTTAAGTAAGCCACTTAGTGATCTGCAAAATCAGCCCCACTCAGTCGTTCTAATTCAAAACTCACAAGGTACAGAAAAGATGATAAGTGAGCTACCAGAGTTCGACGCTCTGTCGCTACAGCGTGAAAGTAGAGTCGTTAGTGAGCCACTTAATGAGTTACCAAGTAGTTCACTGCCAACAGAAGGAAATAAAAATTCTCAGGTTGTACCACTTCAACTGACAGGTGCAGCATTAGCAAGAAGACTAAATGTTTCTCCCAGCACCCTTCGTCACAAGAAAAATGCCAAAAATTTTGGAAAATGGACTTCCGGACATGACCCAGATGGAATCGCTTGGTACTTTGATGGTCAAAAATTTATCGTTCATACCGCGACAGATATACAATAAAACCCTTTGAGTAAAAACTACTCAAAGGGTTGAACTGTGTTCAAAATTATTGCCGAATTGCTACATCCATAGCGTCCATTATTCGGATCTCACTGGCACACGGCGGATTTTTTCACGTAAAGTATCTAAGACTTCGGGTGTGACTATATACCACCAGGGACTTTTAGGAGTTTCCTGGAAAGCCTGAATAATTCCTTTCTCTCGCCAGTAATGGATGGTATGAATTCCAACACCCAGTTTTTCAGCAAGGGCACTGGTGGAATAGTAACCTTCCGGACTGACCCCTGATTTCGCAACAATTGGGTCACTTAAAGGCTTGTCAATACCATATTTCCAACGAATCCAGGCTATACCTTTTTTGGTAAAAGCACGCCCATTCGCGTTCACTCTTCCTCGGCGATTCAATTCATCAGCAATTTCCGTATCAGTTCGACCCGAGGCTAATTGTTCAATAAGTTGAATGACTTCGTTGGATGTTCGGTATTTGTCTGCATTTGTTGGGCGTGTTGCAACTAAGATACTTGTAGCTCCTGTATGCCAGAGTATTTGGATACGAGTAGAGCGTTCTGGAGCATCAATTGGGGTGAGAGCAACTTGTTTTACTAACAACCCCAGTATCTCTTTACGCTCTTGGTTCGTAGTACTACTGGCGTGCCAAAGTGTTGGAATATCATTGGCTAACTGTAAAATTTGTTGCCGCTGCTCTGCTGTTAACTCCAGCCTTTCTACTTGCTGGGCTTTCTGGTATGCCTCTTCTAATTCTGCTAATTGTTGTAATTTTTCATTCCAGCGTCTTTCTAGTGTACGGGCAACTAAACGATTTTCTGGTTCGGTTGCATCATATTGCCGCTCGGCTCTATCAGCCTCGTAGCGTGCCCTTTCCAGCCGAAGTTGCCATGTTTTATACGTTTCACTGGCTTGATTTTCTAATTCCTCGAGTACAGCAAGGGAAATATCAAGTTGTTCATTCGTGAGAGCTTCAAGCACATGAGCCTCTACGGCTGTATCAATTGCTGCTCCTGCTACGCTCCAGCAAACACCCATGCGGCCATCTTGTCTGCGACCTTGAGAACATTCATAGGCTGCTCTACAACCACCAGTACCGTGGTAGCGGGGACTCATGCGTCGTCCGCATTTACCGCAAATTACTAAACCTTGGAGAAGTGCAAAACCTTCCCTCGGTGTGCCTGGACATCCATATGATAAAGAAATCGGGCTATTTTGTCTAAGTCGCTCGCGATTACCCAAATATTCGGACCAACTAATGTAAGGCTCGTGAGCGTTGTGGATTACCACTTTCCATTCATTTTGGGGTAGTTGTTGGATTTTAACCTTCTTTATTTGCCCATCCTCAATTACGTTAACACTGCGTCGTCTACCATATACGTATGTTCCTGTATAAGTTGGGTTACGCAGAATAGCTGTTATACGACTAAGGTTGGCAGGTCCCCAACGAAGTGTACCAATGTGCCCAGGTCCTGGTCCCCAACGTCTTCTTGGGAAAGGAATTTGGTTTACACAAAAATAGCGCATCACTTTAAACGCTGTTCCAAGAGCGCGGAACTGTTGGAAGACCAAACGGATTGCACAAACTACCCCCTCATCCGGGTCTAAGACTAAATTTCCTTCTGGGTCGTATACATAGCCAGTAGGTGGAAAGCAACGCAATTCCCCTTTTTTCGCTTTATTTAGTTTGGCTCCTTGTAAGCGCAGACGCATACCGTGTAGTTCCGTGTGGCTCCAAGTTCCCTTAAATCCCAATATCACTCGGTCATTAAAATCATTTGGGTCGTAAATCCCATCGTGGTCAATTACCAAGGTATCCGTAAGGGCACAGATATCTAAAAGTTTATGCCAGTCTGCTTGAGAACGAGAAAATCTTGAGGCTTCGAGAGCTAAAACAGCCCCTACTTCTCCCAAACCAACAGCAGCCATTAGTCGATGAAAATCCTCACGTCCTGTGGTAGTTTGCCCACTTTTACCAAGGTCATTATCCAAAACAGATATTTGACTCTTGTCCCAGCCCAAGCTCAACGCACGGTCAGCTAAAGCATACTGTCTATCAGTACTTTCACGGTGTGATTCCACCTGAATTGGTGTAGACTGTCGCAAGTACACTACTGCTCGTCGTTCCAGATGGGTCGTTCTAATTTTAGCATTCATCTGGTTTACTCCTTGTCTGAACCTCGTCTGAACCTCGTGCTGCGAGTATCTTGTCCACTAACCGTGCTGTTAGTTTTATTAGACGACTTATCCTTAGAGAGTTTTCGGTGTGAGCGGTTGGTAGTAGATGCTTTTGTGCCATCATTGTTTTCCTTGTGTGAGACTCCTTTATTTTCTGTCGCACAAGAAAATTCGGACGTAACCAGTTGTGAACGTGCCGCCACCCATTCACTTAAGCGCAGCAATTTCTGGGGTAAAAACTTCCCGACGGTTTGGGCTGTACTTGCTTGTTGTGTCCATAAGTCAGTTTCCGATGCCGTCAGAGACAAAAATCCTCCCAATGGACTTTCTACAGTTACTATCGTCTGTTGCCCAACTTTGCGAATTTGCTTTATTACAACAGACTGACCGTATAACGGGTGGATGGGATTAATGATGGTGACGCAATTTCCCAAAAGAGACTTGAAGTTATGTGCAGTCTTATTATATTGTCCCCACAATGTACGACCGCGCACTACAAGCCGTAGTAAAAGCTGCGCTTGAACCAGAATGGGAGGCGGTCTTTGAACCAAATTCCTATGGTTTTCGACCAGGGAGGTCTTGCCACGATGCGATAAAACAGATTAAAAACTGTATTCAAAACAAAGCAAAATACGTGCTAGATGCAGACATTGCGCGTTGTTTTGACCGCATCAACCAGGAGGTACTGCTCCAAAATTTGAACATCAGAGGCAAAGTCAGGCAACAAATAAAAGCTTGGCTTAAATCAGGTGTGATAGATTCTGGGGTATTTACTGCTACATCTGAGGGTACGCCACAAGGAGGTGTAAGTGCGCTACGAAGCGCATAGTGATATTGCTTAGGTCACTCAAAATAAGGAGGTGTTAATTAAGACTAATAAGCTGGTGGCTCACCCCAGAGCGCCAAGGCTGAGTCGGCAGGCGGGGGATAATGAGTAAGAACCCGTTTGAAGCCCGATGAACAAGGGACAACATGCTGGCACTCCGTTACAGCATAAGGTTTCGAGCCTGAATTTGACTATGGCTACGCAAGAAATCCTTGTTAGAAGCGCCCTCACCTTGGACGTACCGCTAAACGACGGAGATCGTACGAGATATCAGGTAAATCAGCTTTTTATGCGGCTGACGAAAAGGTCTTTCTACTCGGACTGAACCGCTCTAATTATAGGGGTATAAATTATCGGCTGATATCGGGGACACTAGGTCTGTGTCTTACGGGCGTAAAGAGGGAGCCTAAAGTCAAATACAACACATATCACTGTGTGAACGTAGGAAGCATGATGGTTGGTCTTCACGAAGACTGGGCTAACTGCGGCTGAAGTAACCATCATGTGGCAGAGCCGTCGTAGTAGTCTGAGCCAGAGAAGGTCTGGTACATGGCAAAGGACGGCAGTCATTGCTAGAGCAAAATTTGGCAAGTAGAGAGGACTAAAATGTATGTCCGTTAACATCCAAACCCAATTTAGTCTCACCATCTTTACAAAGATGGTCGGTGGCGTAGCAATGATGGAAAGCCGTGTGACGCACTCATTGTCACGCACGGTTTGGGGAGAGGGATAGAGAAACACGTAAGTCGCAAGGCTTGAAGGTGCGCTCCGTCCCTACTCCATTTTCACCCCTCCTGGCAAACATTGCCCTCCACGGCTTAGAAAATCGGCTGATAGAATATGCCGACACACTTCCAGGAAGAAAGCGAGTTAACCGCGAAAACCTTGGATTTATAAGGTATGCAGACGATTTTTTAGTATTTCATCAAGATAAAGCCGTCGTCCAAAGATGCCGAGAAATAATCTCGGAATGGTTAGCAGGTATAGGACTTGAGTTAAAACCTGAGAAAACCCGACTAACTCACACATTCAACCCCGAATTAAGTGAGGATGGAAGTGCTGGATTTGACTTCCTAGGTCATCATATTCAGCAATACCCACCGGGGAAATACCGAAGCAATACAAATGCCAACGGTACGATATTAGGTTTTAACACCCTCATTATCCCATCTGCGAAGGCAAGTAAGAATCACATTGAGGAAATCGGAAGAATCATCAAAAAACACAGGTCTTCGCCCCAAACGGCTTTAATAAAAGACCTCAACCCTGTCATCAGGGGATGGTCTTCTTTTTACGCAAATTCCGACGCCCAAACGGTTGGGGAATTAGCAAAACAAGATAACCTCACATATCTGAAACTTCGACGATGGGCAAAACGTCGATGTGGAAACATCAATGATGGTCACATCAAATATTGGACTTCCATAGACGGCGATAATTGGGTATTCGCAACCAGGGAAGGGAAAGCGAACCCCCTCCGGTTACTATCACATAGCAAGTTCGGTAGCAGTAGCACTTCTTATGTGAAAGTTAAAGGCGATAAAAGCCCCTACGATGGCGACCTAATTTACTGGAGTTCAAGACTAGGAACACACCCCCAAATGCCTAATCGTAAGGCTAAGTTGCTTAAGCAACAAAAGGGTAAATGTCCTTGGTGTGGATTAAGCTTCCAACATTGGGACGTTCTAGAAGTAGACCACATCATCCCCAGAGCGCTACGCGGCAAGGATGAATATCAAAATCTGCAACTATTACATCGGCATTGTCACGACGAAAAGACCGCACTTGACCTCAAAGAAATTAAGAGGAAAAACCACTCAAAATTTCTAGAAAAACTTTCCCAATTCTGGGACTCGTTTGATTGGGAATGGGTGAACGATATCCCTAATTTCATTGGTCGTGCTGTCAGGGAGTCCGACTTGACAAATGGACAACACATTTGAGTAGCCGTGTGTGCTGAAAGGTACAAGCACGGTTCCGGATGGGAGGGGTAGAGCAGTAATGCTCTCCTCGACCCTACCGACAGTTGCTACTGTTTGAAACGCCCAATCCTGAATTAACAGGATGTTGTGGACATAATGTTGGTTCTTCTCATGGGAGGAGAAAACGCCAACAGCCTGGGAACCTGCCAATTCAGCCTTGTCTGGATTTATGGAATACTGGGGGCTTGGCTTAGCCTACAGGAATCCCATGCCTTCTAGGCATGGGAGCGTCAATCAAACGTTACCACACTCCGAATGGACTCGCCTTTATGCATCAAATCAAAAGCATTATTGATGCTCTCTATAGGCATTACATGGGTAATCAAATCGTCAATGTTGATTTTACCTTGCATGTACCAATCAACTATTTTCGGCACATCTGTGCGTCCTCTGGCGCCACCGAATGCTGAACCTTTCCAAACACGCCCAGTCACAAGTTGGAAAGGACGGGTGCGAATCTCCTCACCAGCAGCAGCAACGCCGATAATCACACTCACGCCCCAACCTTTGTGGCAGCATTCCAAAGCTTGGCGCATAACATTTACATTGCCAATGCATTCAAAGCTGTAATCAGCACCACCTTTAGTTAAGTCAACTATATAGGAAACCAAATCGCCCTCAACTTCTTTAGGGTTGACGAAGTGAGTCATGCCAAACTTTTGTGCCAAATCTTTCTTTTGAGGATTGACATCTACGCCCACAATCATATTGGCTCCCACCATCCGCGCCGCCTGGATAACATTTAAGCCAATACCGCCTAAACCAAAAACCACCACATTAGCTCCCGGTTCGACTTTAGCTGTATTAATGACTGCACCTACGCCCGTTGTCACACCACAGCCGATGTAACAAACTTTATCAAAAGGTGCGTCCTCTCGGATTTTTGCCACGGCGATTTCCGGCAACACCGTATAGTTGGCAAAGGTGGATGTACCCATGTAGTGATGAATCATTTGCCCATCGATAGAAAAGCGACTGGTGCCATCGGGCATCACACCGCGCCCTTGAGTAGCGCGAATTGCTTGACAGAGATTGGTTTTAAAGCTCAGACAATATTCGCATTGGCGGCATTCCGGGGTGTATAGGGGAATAACATGATCTCCACTGCGTACGCTAGTGACGCCTTCCCCTACCTCCACAACGACGCCAGCGCCTTCATGTCCTAAAATTGCCGGAAATAAACCTTCAGGATCGGCACCAGAAAGAGTGTAGGCGTCGGTATGGCAAACCCCACTGGCTTTTATCTCTACCATGACTTCCCCAGCACGAGGTCCCTCAAGTTTAACTGTTTCAATAGTCAACGGCTTACCGGAACCGTGAGCTACTGCTGCTTTTACGAACAAGGTTAGCCCTCCTCTTGTTTCCTTAAATTTGCTGTATACATTTATTAGAGCAGATTGTAGGGGCGGGGTAACCCCGCCCCAGATAATGTAATCAATTCAATTGAAAACTACTATAAATTAAAGTTATAATTATTCAATTTGTTGTGTACACATTTTATTCTACGATATAGGCGATATCTGTCGAGCAGTTCTTTATGGGTTTAGCGCAAGCAATTCTTTCTTGTTTAATGGAAGTGCCTCAAAGCGGCTACGATCTTTCCAAGGTTTTTAGCGAAGCAGTTGGTTATTTTTGGCATGCGTCTCAGCAGCAAGTTTACCGGGAATTAGGCAAACTGGAAGCAGCAGGTTTGATTGTTGCCCAGACTATTCCCCGTGAAGGTCGTCTTGATAAGAAACTTTACTCAATTACAGAACTGGGGAAACAACATCTTGTTGAGTGGATGCAAAACAAGAGTGAACCTGACGTGATTAGAGAAGACCTATTGGTTAAAATCTTTTCTGGTAACTTAGTGCCAGTCAGTCTTCTTATAGAAGATATAGAACGACGCCGCCAGATACATTTGGCAACATTATCGAGATATCGAGAAATAGAGCGAGAGGAATTTCCTCATCCAGATGCATTAACTTGGAAACAGAAGTTACAGCATTTGGTTTTAAGCAGAGGTATTCGCTTTGAGTTAGAATGGATGGCTTGGTGTGATGAAGCACTCTTAGTGCTAGAAAGTTCACCAAAGTCCTGAAAGCGTTTGCCTCCTATTTAACCTACCGCTTGCAGGCTTTATTTATAGAAACTAGAATGACTGCCTGCGGAGAATATATCGATAAACTCATGAGTCAAATCATCTGGATTGCAAGACACGCTAACCGCCTCGACTTCGTAAACCCTGATTGGTTTCTCACCGCAGAACGACGCTACGATCCACCTTTGTCAGAAGATGGTATGGTCCAGGCAAAGCAACTCGCTAATCGTTTGAAGGGAGAAAACATTGCCCACATTTTTGCTTCCCCCTTTCTGCGAACGATACAAACGGCTAACGCAGTTGCAGAAGTTCTTGATTTGCCGATTAAACTAGAAACAGGCTTGAGCGAATGGCTTAATCCAATCTGGATGGCAGAAGAACCACAAAGACTCTCAACTCCAGCTTTAGCCGAATTCCCTAGAATTGACACCAGCTACACTTCGCGCATTGCTGCCTCATATCCGGAAACGCACGAACAAATGCTGGAACGTTCAGCGCAGACAGCTAGATGCCTTGCGAGTGAATTCTCCCCAAACGATATCCTCTTGGTAGGACACGGTGCATCCGTAGTCGGAGCAACAATTGGGTTAGTAGGCGAGATTGCCAGAACAGAAGTGAAGGCTTCATTGTGTTCCTTAGTGAAAGTTGTGCGCAAGCACCCAGAATGGTTACTAGAACTCAAGGGAGATACTTCTCATTTGACCCAAGTAGAAGAAGTTATTCGATTTAATTAAATTTGCTAATGGCT